>CAMDWC010000003.1 GCA_945878825.1 Haliscomenobacter hydrossis DSM 1100 | reverse complement strand
GAAGCCGGTGTTGATAACTTTAGTATCGAACAATCCTTACAGACCAGTGTCCAAACTATTTTAAAACATAAAGCTTTTCGTATTTATCCTAACCCGGGAAAATTGGAAGCGATAATACAATTTGACGAAAAAGAACAAAATAGGACTGGAACCATAGCTCTTTACAATCAAAATGGTCAATTACAAGAACAAATAAAGGTTGTGGGTCAGGAAAATATCCGTCTTGGTAGATACGTAGTGCCCGGTTTATATATCATATTATGGCAGAATGAAAAAGGATATGCTCAAATAGAAAAATGGATAAAAGAGGAGTAAGTATCATCCAATGTTCAAGAGATTTAACTAAAACCGTTCAAATGCTTGAAATATTGAAAACAAAATACTGCGGCTGTACTATGGTAATATGGATAAAGTTATTTCTTTTTTGGAAATCATTTTTTATGGAGTTCGTCTTATTCTAAATGATTCAGGCTTCCAATGCTAATCAAATACGAATTTAGTACGCGGAGGAGAAAAATAAGATTTATCTATTCATTTACAGAGGCCGAATTATTAATATCCCCTGCTTTTACACCAATAAAATCTTTATCAAAAATAGGAGATTGAAGATTTTTGACCATAAAGGCGTTCAAGTTGAGCCCTAAAAGAGGGGCGGCAATATTTATAAAACCATTTTCCAGCGGAACAAATTGCCAGATTGGGACTTTCTCAAAACTAGTTGTCAATCCTAAAAGGGCACGTTTTAACAAAATAAGATCCGATGTGGAAATACTACCTGAATTATTTACATCGGCAGCAAGCATTTTAAATGGACTTTTCAAGATTTCCCTATTAAGAATATGTTTCTGGACCTGCAATAAGTCAAAAGTGGACAAGCCATTTAATATTGAGCTGGATTTGGCAAAATCCAGGATATAATTTTTACCCGTTGATAGCCCTGAAAAGGAGTAATTGCCTTGAGCATCAGAAACAGTAGAAACAGAAAAACCATTATCCCCAATCAACAGCACGTTTGTGTTTGGAATCGGCGTATTAGTTTCCGTATATATAACACCAGCAACCTTTCCATTTTCTACCATAGGGTTATCCAATCCCATAATTTGCATAGAATCAGATAGAATGGGGTCCAGCCAATCTTTTAAACGAGTGGACGGTGTTCCTCCCCCTTCCCATGACAAGGAGAAACGCGAAAAATAACCACTTGATACAGTACAATTTGCTGTTCCACCGTGTAAAAGACCGGTTAATTGATTTGCTTCATTGAGTAAGGCGCATCCGGAAGAACCTATTTCAAATGAACCGAAAGTATATTGAACTATAAAATGATGATTTGCAGGCGATATTCTAT
Source organism: Haliscomenobacter hydrossis DSM 1100 (assembly GCA_945878825.1). GTDB lineage: Bacteria > Bacteroidota > Bacteroidia > Chitinophagales > Saprospiraceae > BJGN01. Next base: position 39,231 of record CAMDWC010000003.1, on the reverse strand, counting down.
TGTTGTCCCATTTAATGGTACTGGTAAAAACAGGTGCGGGACGATTTGAAATGGCTATCTTTTTGATATCCCCTTTAGGATGATGCGCCATTTTACTCTTTTGAGGACCTGTCGCAGACCTATTCCAACCTAAAAAATAGGGATTGAAAGAGGAAGGAATTGAACCGGAAAGCTCAAACAACAAAAAATCATTTTCAAGTCTGCTTGAAAGTAATTTAGCACCTTGGATGTAGGAAAATACAGGTTCGGTAGCTGGATGATTACATGTCAGGGATTGATAATTAAAATCGAATCTCCAAAAATCATACATGGGCGTATAACCATCCTGGCAATGAAACGCAGATAAGACAAGAGGTTTCCCATCTAATTTAGTATTATTTACTAAATTTCCTGAACAAAAGCCAATGCCCTCTTTTACAACCACATAGATTCTACAGATACCATTTTTCTCCTTTTGAATGATATCTCCTTCCGAACAAATAATATTAGTATGACAAGATTCAGACGCACCAAAACCTAAGGTTTCACTATTTCCTTTGAAAACATCACTTTCTGCATTATCAAACACAGGTTTGTATCCGATATCCATCCTAAAAATATGGATAACACTTTTAATTTCAGTCTTTGGCGGCTCAATTAGTTCTAATCTTATTTTATTAGAGGAAAAAAAACCAAACAATTTTTTCTCTATTTTTCCTTCCGACCCTATATATCTGACCGAAGGAAAATCATTATTTTCTATAAAAACAGACAAAACTGCTCCATCTGACAAACTAAAAGTATCCAATAGTGCGGCTAAAGCCAGGGCAGAATTTGAAGCCTCGATAGTAAGATTCCAACGTCGATAGCCACTATGGTCAATAGACCATTCACCACTATTTTGTAGATTCAAATCAACAAGGACAGGAACTGATACCCTATTTCCTGGCTGTAAACTATCTGATTTTATAACTTCCACCCAATCTGGCTCGGGTAAAGGAAAATAATCAAACCTTTGTTTAACCTCCACAGGATTTTGAGAAAACCCCATGAAGGGAATAATCAAAAGGAAAAAAAATATAATTTTTTGACCTGAATTCATTAAGAAATAGAAGTTAGCAGCAAATACTACTTAGGTTAAAAATCTCCGTATAGGAAACCAATGACTAAAAAATTTACATCACGCACATCCAAACGATAATCCTTTTTGAAGCCCTTTCTGAATTTATAAGAATTAACTTTCGACAATTCAGATTGATTTTCTGCCTCTTTTTGCGTGGCATTAATCATACCAGTGTTGGAATAATAAAATTTATTTTCGGTCAATGAATCATCTTGATAAAGCAATTCCCTTAAATAAATAACTCTCCTGTTGTAAAGAAAAAACCATTGTTCGGTTTGTGCTTTCTGAGTTTTAATAACGACAGGAACGCCTTCTAAATTGTACATGGTCATTTCAGCGAGGCCATCAACATGTTTTACAGTGATAGGACCTTTGGCTTCATAATCATTCATTTCCTTAACAATTCTCTCTACCTCTTTATCAATCAAAGGCACAGTTTCAGGCCCAACATCTGTCATTTGAAAGACAGGAGGACTTTTTTCTACTTCATTTTCAACAGTTTCATCTGATTTACAACTATAAAAAGCGCTGCAAATTAAAAATAAAAGTAATTGATTTAAGTTTGTGTAAAATTTCATGGGATATAAAAATTAAAATTAAAATCGCTGAATTTTGAACCAATTACTCTTTAAGGTTTGGTTCAATGAGGTATTCGTCACATTGTAAGACAAGCATACTAAAAGGTTTAACTTTTGCACTTCTGCCTATAAAACCACCCCCCGGCTTTAAAAAAACATGTTGATCATCCAATACTGTTTTCCAATCAGCGTAAGGAAAGCTTACATTTTGGTCTTTATCTGTACCATTGATCATTACATGAACATATTTCCAGGGTTCATTCGGTGCTTTCTCAATACTGTATTCAACCAAGCCCTCTTTTGCTTCTTTGCTAAATGTTATATGATGTCGAATGTCCGCCGCGTTTCCCAACCTAAAAGCCGGATGAGTTTTTCTAAGTTGAATCAACTTTTGGACATAATCCACAATCAAATTATTTGAATCTTTCCTTACCCAATCCATTTGGTTAATAGCATCAGGAGATTCATAAGAATTTTCCACACCGTTCTTCGTCCTTAGGAATTCGCAACCTGCATGCAAAAAAGAAATCCCCTGAGATGTTAGTACTATTCCAATAGCCAGTTTTTGCATAGAAGTTCTATCCTGGACTGAAACCATTGGATTAGCTATTTCCAGTCTATCCCACAAGGTATGATTATCGTGACAAGAGGCATAAACGACCGTTTGATTAGGTTCTGCGGCCCAAGGTGTTTTGGTATAATTCACCTTGTCATAATGGATTTGTGGGTGAAAGACACCCCCTACGATACCAAAACGAACTGATTCAGCCAGATCATATTTCCCACTAACGAACCCCTTTTCCGAAGGCGTAAAGACATGACCTTTGAGCCCATCTCTAACTTCGTCTGAAAAGGCAGCAATCCCGGTTAAACTTTGAATATTCGCTTTTATGGCTCTTTTATTATCTGGTAAAGGGCTTCCACCTGCCGTCCATCCCTCTCCGTATAAAAGAATATCAGGTTTCACCTTTATGAGCGTATCCCTGATAAGTTTCATGGTTTCTAAGTCGTGAATACCCATTAAGTCGAACCGAAACCCATCAATATGATATTCATTTACCCAATAGAGCAAAGATTCAATCATAAATTTCCTAAACATAGGCCTTTCAGAAGCCGTTTCATTACCGCAAGCAGAGGCATTTGAAAAACCACCCTCGCTATTTTGTCGATAATAATAATTGGGAACGAGCTGATTAAAAATAGCGTTTTCAGTATCTCCTGTATGATTGTAAACAACATCGAGTATGACCCCTATATTATTACTATGAAAAGTTTGAATCAATTTTTTAAACTCATTTATCCTAACCTTTCCATCGTAAGGATCAGTAGCATAAGAACCCTCGGGTACATTATAGTTTTTAGGATCGTACCCCCAATTGTATTGATCGGTGGACTTAGATTCATCTATTGACTTAAAATCAAAAGAAGGCAAAAGGTGAACATGCGTTACGCCTAAATTTTTTATGTAATCGAGACCGGTAGGTAATCCCAGAGGTGATTTTGTTCCTACTTCTGTTAATCCTAAAAATTTTCCCTTATTTACAATCCCACTTTGAGGATGAATTGAGGCATCTCTGACATGCAATTCATAAATCACGGCATCGGTCTGATATTTTAAAACAGGACCTTTATCAAATGCCCAAAGATCCGGATTTGTTTTTTCCAGATTCACAATCATTCCTCTGTCACCATTTACCCCTACTGCCTTAGCATAAGGATCAGGTACTTCATTTAACCAGGTATTCTTGTATTTAATTTTAAAGGTGTAATAGTAGCCTTCCCAATTACCAACAAGCTTGTGCGTCCAATTACCTTTTATCTGTCTTTTTAAAGAAATAACTTTCAATGCATTACCATCCTTTCCAGCCTTGTAAAGTTGAAAAGAAACAGCAGAAGCAGATGGTGACCAAACATTGATGTTAAGCTCATGACCTTTCCAGATAACGCCTAAATCATCCCCGTCATAAGCAGGATAATCAACAGAATTTTCAAAAATAGCTTGACTGTTCAATGTTATTGAAGTAATTAAAAAAATGAACAGATATATTCCTTTCATGAATTTGTTCTTAGGATTTGCACAAAGATAAACTTTATTATTTTAACAAAAAATTAACAGTTTGAAAAAAATGTAATTTCTCAATAATAAAAGAAAAGAAACTTAAAAGATATACATTTGTTAGTGCCTTAACCGCAACATTTAATTTTATGCGGGATCAACCAGAAAACATTCTTGACCTAGTAATTGAAAAACTAGGTAAACCATACAAAGATTTATCTTTTCTACTACAGGCATTCAAAGATGTCCTCATTGAAAATGGTGAAATCGGTGTAGCAAGTACGATACCTTTGCTACAAAACAAAATAGAGGCTGAAATATTTCTTGATGACAAGGGAGTTCAACTTTACTCAATATTATTTCAACTGGTTCACATTGTTGAAGTGAATGGTGCTGTTCAACAACGTCGAAAAGAAGAAAATCAGGATTTAAGCCAAGTCAGGGGACTGTGGGCCTACCAAATTAAAAAAGTTAAACAAGCGGGTATTAACGCTGCAGCTATTGCAACGGCCTTAAAAAATACCAGGATTGAACCCGTTTTGACGGCACACCCAACAGAAGCAAAGCGAGCCACGGTATTAGAACACCACAGAGAATTATACTTATTACTCGTAGAGAGAGAAAATACCATGTTTTCCAGTCAGGAATTGATGACAAATAGGGAGAAAATCAAGTCATCGTTATATAGATTATGGAAAACAGGAGAGATTTATTTAGAGAAACCTGACGTTCCGTCTGAAATAAGAAATGTACTCCACTATTTTACAAACGTTTTCCCTGAAGTTTTACCTATTCTGGATAGACGACTTATTCAAGCCTGGGAATTTCTTGGTTTCAACAAGAAGGATTTATTTCAACAAAAGGCTTTTCCTCAGGTCACCTTTGGCAACTGGGTAGGTGGTGACCGAGATGGTCATCCATTGGTTACGTCAAAAGTAACCGTCGAAACGTTAAAACAACTGCGGCTCAATGCCTTTGTTGTGCTTAGAAGAAGGTTGACGCAACTAGTGAAACAACTGAGTTTTGCATTAAACATTGAGGACGCACCTGATCATCTGCAATGGAGAGTTGGCGAATTATTATTGGAACTTGGCGAGAATGCCTACGAAGTTTATAACAGGAACAAAGGGGAAGCCTTCAGGCAATTTATAAGTTTAATCATTGAAAAACTACCTCTTGCTACGGCAAGGGACCATGCCACCGCATTACATGAAAGGAGTATTAGCTACAGATATTCTTTTGAGTTAAAAAAAGACATAGAATTATTGCAATCTGCTCTTAAAGATTACGGAGCTATTACGATTTCAGAAACAGAAATTCATGAAAGTATTCGCATGGTAGAAACTTTTGGATTTCACCTCGCAAAATTAGATGTAAGACAAAACAGTGCTTTTCATGATAAGGCCATATCTCAATTAATTAACGCGACGGGGAAAACAGGAGATTGGTTTGTCCACGCGTCGGAGGAAGAAAGGCTGGCTTTTATTGAATATGAACTGTCCTCGGGCAGGCCTTTTGTTAGAAATTTAAATGATTTAGCAGATGAAGCCAGAAATGTAATGGAAGTCTATGCTGTTATTTCAGAGCATATTCAGCAATATGGTACGGAAGGAATGGGTTCATTAATAGTTAGCATGACCAGAAATGTTTCAGATTTGCTGGTTGTATATATTTTGGCAAGAGAAGCAGGTCTCACCCGATACACACCTGATGGAATGGTCTGTATGTTACCGGTAGTTCCACTTCTCGAGACCATAGACGATCTAGCTAACGGACCAGCCATTTTAGATGCTTTTTTATCCCATCCTATAACACTGAGAAGTCTTAAATATCAGGCACAACAACAAGAAACAGGAACCATTTCTCAACAAGTGATGATAGGCTACAGTGACAGTAATAAAGATGGTGGCTTATTGTGCAGTCAATGGAATCTGCACAAAGCGCAAATTAATCTTTCGAATACTGCAAACAAATTTGGCATAAAAATTAGGTTTTTTCATGGAAAGGGAGGTACCATCAGTCGGGGTGCAGGTCCCACTCATTATTTTGTACAGGCCCTTCCCAGCTATTTATTTAATAGCGACATACGATTAACGGAACAAGGAGAAACCATCGAACAAAAATATGCCAATCGAGTAAATGCAGTATATAATTTAGAGGTTTTAACAGCTAGTTCCCTGTCGCATAGCCTACTTGGTTCATTAAAAGAACCCTCCGGACATCCTTTAGCTGACATACTGGAATGGATGGCCCAGGAAAGTCAGAGCGTATATTCCCAACTTTTGAATGAACAAGGATTCATAGCATTTTTCAGGCAGGCAACGCCCATTGACGCTTTAGAACAAAGTAGAATTGGTTCTCGTCCGTCCCGAAGAACAGGTGCTTACTCTTTAGCTGATTTAAGAGCCATTCCCTGGGTTTTTGCCTGGTCACAAGCCAGATATAACATGACTTCATGGTATGGAATAGGATCAACCTTAGAAAAGCTGAGAGCGCAACGTCCGAAAGATTATGAAAAATTCCAAATCGCATTAAAAGACGACCCATTCATTCGATATTTTATTACCAATGTAGATACCAGTCTGGCACGTTCTTCCATCCATATTATGAAAGATTATGCAGCATTGGTGGAAAATAAAAATATTAGAAATAAATTTACGCAATTCTTTGAAAAAGAATTGTCTTTAACGGAGGCGCATTTGTCTTTTCTCCTTGATAAAACATTGGAAGAAAGAAGGCCCAGACACTACTATTCTAATTTATTAAGGAACTCTCTTATTGAGGACTTGCACCGGAGTCAAATCAGACTTTTAAAAGAATGGAGAATTTTGGTTAAAAGCGATGACAGTCAGCAATCAGATAAAACGCTTGTTTCACTTTTGCTAACTGTCAATGCTATTGCCAGTGCTACGGGACAGACTGGATAGCACTTTATTCACTAATAGCTTTAACACCTGGTAAAACTTTTCCTTCCAACATTTCAAGCAAAGCGCCGCCACCGGTTGAGACGTAACTGACAGCATCTGACAGACCTACCTGGGTAACTGCAGCGACAGAATCTCCTCCACCCACTAAAGAGTAGGCTCCATTTTGCGTTGCTTCAGCGACAGACTCTGCTATGGCTAAAGTACCTTTAGCGAAGGAAGGCATTTCAAAAACACCCATAGGACCATTCCAAAGAATAGTTTTAGCTGATTTGATGGTTGAAACAAAAGCTTCCACAGCTTTTGGACCTATATCTAATCCTAGCCAACCCTCCGGAATATTATCAGAAGATACTTCCATTTTTTCAGCATCATTACCAAATGTATTGGCAGCGATCACGTCAACAGGTAAAAGTAAATTTACTCCCTTTACTTTGGCCTTAGCCATTAATTGAAGGGCAAGATCGAGTCTATCTAATTCAACCAGTGAATTCCCAATTTGCCCCCCCTTGGCTTTTATAAAAGTAAAAGCCATGCCCCCTCCGATAATTAAGTTATCCACCTGATCCAACATTTTATCAAGAAGCAACATTTTATCAGAAACTTTTGCTCCACCAATAATGGCGGTAAATGGTTTTTCAGGACTTTCAATAATATGACGGGCATTTTCAATTTCAGCCTTCATTAAAAAACCAAAACCCTTATTATCAGCAGTAAAAAAATTGGCTACCAACGTAGTTGAGGCATGCGCTCTATGTGCAGTACCGAAGGCATCATTGATATAAACATCAGCTAATGAAGCTAATATACTAGCCATTTCCTTATCGCCTTTTTCCTCACCTGGATAAAAACGGGTATTTTCAAGTAATATTACCTCTCCTGATTTTAGCGCATTGCAAGCATTGACTGCTTCCAAACCTGCACAATCAGATACAAAAGTAACGTGCCTGTTTAAAGTTGCTGATAAGTAGGACGTTAAATGATTTAATGTAAACTTTGCAACATTCAATTCCCCATTTTCCAATTTTTTTTGTTGGGGACGACCTAAATGAGAACATAAAATCAAAGCTCCACCGTGTGCTAAAATATAATTTAGCGTCGGCAACGAAGCTTTGATTCTATTATCATCAGTAATTTGGAAAGAACTGGAAAGAGGAACATTAAAGTCCACTCTTACCAGTACTTTTTTATTATTAAAATCTATATTTTCCATAAGAACTCCAAAAAATTAGATACGATCTGCTAATTGGGCTAATCTTGCAGAATAACCTGCTTCATTATCGTACCAACCTACAATTTTTGCGGTATTTCCCTGAACCATAGTCAAATCGACATCGTAAATACAAGAGTGCGGATTACCTAAAATATCGGAAGAAACGATAGGTTCTTCACAATATTCAAGGATCCCTTTTAGATAAGTTTCAGAAGCAGCTTTGAAAGCGGCATTAATTTCCTCTACAGTAGCTGGTTTTTTTAAGGTAGCCGTAAAATCGGTTACAGAACCATCGGGAACAGGAACGCGCATAGCATTACCATTAAGTTTACCTTTCAGATGAGGTAGAACTAATCCTACGGCTTTTGCTGCGCCAGTTGAGGTAGGAACGATAGAAATAGCCGCCGCTCTGGCTCTTCTTAAATCTTCGTGTGGTGAATCCTGAATTCTTTGATCTGCTGTATAAGCATGAATGGTGGTCATGAAACCTGATTCAACGCCAAATGCATCATCTAGTACTTTAACCATTGGCGCTAAGCAATTGGTCGTACAAGAGGCATTAGAATAAATATTATGGTCTGGATGAATAACCTCATCATTTACCCCTAAAACAATGGTAGGAATATCACCTTTGGCTGGGGCCGAGATAATAACCTTTTTGGCACCGGCACTAATATGTAAACCAGCCGTTTCACGGTCTGTAAATCTACCCGTACTCTCAATAACAATATCAATCCCCATGTCTTTCCAGGGAAGCGCTTTAGGGTCTCTCTCTGCTATAGCATGAATTTTTTTACTATTTACATATAAAAAATGTTCATCCGCACTTACCGTTCCAGGGAACTTACCATGTACAGAATCATATTTTAATAAATGCGCCAACGTAGCATTATCTGTTAAATCATTGATGGCTACAACTTCGATCCCTTCCATTTGAATGAGATTACGAAATGTTAGACGACCGATGCGACCAAAGCCGTTAATAGCTATTCTTTTAGCCATGATGTTATTGATTTGTGAAGGTTTACGAAATATTTCCTTAGTGAAAAAATGACATTAACTATAATTTGAAAATCGCTGCAAAAATACATAAAAACTACTTAAAGGATATTTTTTTGTTCAAATAAGTCTCCATTATAAATAAATAACGACGAAAAGTGATGAGGATAAATAGTCATAAAACAGATAGATATTTATTTTATAAAAAACAGGCAAAAAAATTGGAAGAATAAGAATAGCTTATTACATTTGCATTCCTTAAATAAAAAACTTTTTAGAAGGTTTTTGCATGAAGGCCCGTTCGTCTAGGGGTTAGGACGCAGGATTTTCATTCCTGTAACACGGGTTCGATTCCCGTACGGGCTACAAACAAAAAGCGGCTGTTTTTATCAAACAGTCGCTTTTATTATTAGAAATCAAATAAGTCTTCCAGAAAACTTTCCTTTTTCTTCTTCCCATAATATGGGTCTTTGTAATCTCTTTGCTCGTTCTCCCTATATCTACTTTTTTCGTCAGGTATTCTACTTCCTTGACTTTGACTTGTCGGGGAAGATCTTTCGATAATTTTATCAAGCTCTCCCCTATCTAACCAAACACCACGGCATTTGGGACAATAATCAATTTCTACACCTAGTCGATCAGACATCACTAGTAATTCATCGCATGCTGGACATTTCATATTTACTGTATTTAAATTTCTATACATTATAACCACTTACATGTTTAATAGTTTTACTATAATTTATAGTATTGTTCCCAATCTTTCCGGGGTGGAGGTCCAGTAAGTAATTGATTAGCCAAGGCATGATTGGTGATTACTTTTTTGTTAATATCGAATTCAATCCTGGCATTTACTCTTTGGGCAACTACACCTAAAGCCATTACCTGACACAACGGACCCGCTATTTTAAAAGAAGACCTACAAGTTTCTTCGCCCTTACACGACCTGACAAAATTCAAAAAATGATTAGATGGACTCATTGGAACTTCAGGAAGAACCGATGCCATGTCTTTAGCTTTATCTTCAGGAATAATTATTAATGGAGCACTGTGCGACCCACCCTTGAAGACTAAATCTTTACCATATATAACCTTACCAGGATACCTTTTAGTATTAACATTTCCTGCAGTTGGTGGTGGAATATCCTTAGCTCTAACAGGTTCCCCGTAATAATCAGGATGGGTAGGCTGGTTATTAAAACCTTCATACCAACTTAATTCAAGCGCGGGCAAATTATTTCTTTTTGGAAATTTGAAAACCAAGGTTGATTCCTGAGGGAAAATAAAAGGAGAATGCCCCTGCATAAATGAAGGATTAACCTCATTTGGCAACCCTAATTTTAAAAACTCGTGGGCAGTATCAATCAAGTGAGCTCCCCAATCGCCCAATGCACCATTACCAAATTCAAACCACGACCTCCAATCACCGTTAGTGTAACCTTTATTATATGGTTTGAAAGACGATGCAGCGAGCCATGCATCCCAATCGAGAGACTCAGGCACAGGTTGTTCTGCTAAAAAATCTGATACTTTCATACCATGCCATCTTCTTCCATTATTCATGAAAGCAGTGATACGTGTGACATCCTTAATGATGCCAGCTTCAGTCCATGCCTTAAACTGGAAATAATTTTCATCGGAATGACCCTGATTACCCATTTGACAAGCTACCTTGTATTTTTTTTCAGCCCTTATCATAAGCTCTACTTCCTGAAAGGTGTGCGCCATAGGTTTCTCTACATAAACATGTTTGCCCTCTGACATGGCCAGCATTGAGATTGGAAAATGGGAAAAATCAGGAACACCGGCAGTTATCGCATCGAACTGATTTCCCATCTTATCAAATAAGACCCTGAAATCTTGAAACTGTGGAACATCCGGAAAAATTTTAATGATTGGTAGCGTGTGAGGTGCGCCCATATCGGTATCACAAAGCGCAACGATATTTACAAGACCTGTTCCATGTAATTTTTTGATAATATCAGCTCCTCTATTTCCAATACCAATACAAGCCATATTTATTTTCTCACTAGGAGGAACGTGACCCAACTTTTTTCCTAACAGAAAAGAAGGAATAATGGACAACCCAGAAAATACGGTGAAGGCTCCCCCACTTTTTTTTAAAAAATCTCTTCTTATCATTTTGTCATATTACATTAAGAACGTTAATATACAAAAAGTAAAGAAATTAAAAATAGAAAACAGCTTTAATAAATGATTATTTTACGAAAACAACCTCGTTAAATGGTACTCTGTTACGCTCACCCCATATACCTTTTTCAGTACCTTTTCCCACAGCAATAATCATATTAACTTCCGCTATTCGGGGTAAATTCAGTGCTTTTTTCACCCGGACCTCATCAAAACCTTCCATAGGACAAGTATGGTAGCCTTCTGCCGCTACCGACAGCATAAAAGTTTGTGCAGCAAGCGCGCATGATTTTTGAACGACGATGCGTTGCATGGCCGAACCACCCATTCTAACGAAGGGTTTAGTTATGCTCATAAAAAAAGAAACACTTTTTCTTAAAAAGGAATAAATACCAAGAAAATCATAGCCGTAAACAATGGGTAGCAACTTTTCATAATAATGAATCATTCGCTTTTGATACTTATCAGGTTCGTTTACTACCTGCCTTTTAATTTGGTCTGCATTCCATTTCGCTCTTTCCTTCCATAAATCTCTTCTTGTAACAAATACCACTAAATGTTTGGCTGATTTTGCAGCGTACTGATCAAGACATAAGGGCTGGAACCTATTTTTTTCTTCTTCAGAACGGATCCAAAAGAAAGACCATAATTGCATATTGCTGGAATTAGGAGATAAAATAGCTCTTTCCAAACTCCTTTTAATCACTTCATCGGGCACTTCCACCCCGGATTCAAAACTTCTATTTGATCTTCGCAACTGTACAATCTCCTCGAACTCGGCACCCAGCATATTTTAATATTTTACTTTTAGAAAGATTCAACACCATTCACTGTGGTATATTTAAAGCTAATTTTTCTGTCTGGAAAAACTATTTTGAACGCAGATTGACACATGAGCGTTGCTTCATGAAAACCACATAAAATAAGCTTTAATTTACCGGGATAAACATTTATGTCACCGATAGCAAAGATGCCGGGAATATTTGTAGAATAATCAAATGTATTTACTTCTATAGCATTTTTGTCAATCTGTAGATTCCAATCGGCCATGGGACCCAACTTAGGAGATAAACCAAATAGAGGTATAAAATGGTCTGTCTCCTGAAAGAAAGTACCTTTCGACTTACTTTCAATTTGAACGGCATCTAAAGCCCCATTTCCCCTTAATCCAACAATCTGTGCATCGGTCAGTAAATTTAATTTCCCCGTTTGTGCCAGATGAAATACTTTTTCTACAGAATCAAGCGCGCCTCTAAAATCGTTTCTTCTATGAATTAAAGAAACCTCTTTGGCTACATCGGTAAGGAAAATACTCCAATCCAGGGCCGAATCTCCTCCACCCGCGATAACAACCCTTTTATCTCTATAAAACTCCGGATCTCTGATTATATATTCAACCCCTTTATCTTCGAAAGATTCTAGATTTTCCAATGGTGGTTTTCTCGGTTCAAAACAGCCCAACCCACCTGCGATGGCAATAACGGGTGCTTTTATTTGAGTACCTTTATTAGTAGTCAATATGAAGGAGTCGTCGTCTTGTTTTTCTAAACTTTCCGCTCTTTCCCCTAAGGTAAATCCAGGATTAAAAGGAGTAATTTGCTCCAATAATTTGTCAATCAAATCTCCTGCTAAAACGGATGGATAACCAGGGATATCATAGATAGGTTTTTTTGGATAAATTTCTGTTAATTGCCCTCCAGCCATAGGTAGCGCGTCTATCAGATGACATCTCATTTTTAATAATCCTGCTTCAAAAACGGTAAAAAGGCCTACGGGACCAGCTCCAATAATGAGCAAATCAGTCTGAATCATCTGTTTTTTTTTAATTGAGCGCAATAATAAGGGCAATTAGCTTAGAAAGAAACGAATTACCCTGGATTTTAATAATAAATAGCAAGAGATGGCTCTCACAATCCCTTGCTATCAATCTTATTAAAGGAAAAAAAAGAATTAATGTTTAATTATCCGCTCGGTAATAGGATTTCCATAACCAGAAATAATACGAATAGCATAAACGCCCGGTGATAAGTCTTTAATATTTAATGCTCTGGAGGCAGCAGGTCCGGGAGGAAAAAACCAGTCCCTCACCTTTAGCCCATTGGCATCAAAAATAGATATTTCAATATTATCCTGTGAAACAAAATAATATTCTACATGTAAAATATCTGTAAAAGGATTTGGAAAAACCATCATTTTCATGTCTGGCTTATCCATTAACATTACTTTCTCTACATTAGAAGGTAACATCGTTCCGTCTTCCTTTTTCATTTTAACCCTATAATAATGTAAACCCATTTTATCAGGTTTGTCGAAAAATTCAAAATATTTCATACTTTGAACCTCCATGACAGGTAATTTCTTGTCAGAAAGGCGCTGGTAATTTATACCATCCATTGATCTTTCGATAGTGTAGATAGGAATAAAAGCCGACGTTTTGCTGCGCCAGGACAATTTCACATCAAAACCCGGCATAACTTGTGCCTCAATAGACATCGTTTCCTGATCATTTACAGAGGGACAATAAGTAGAATTATTCGTTACGGTAACAGAACCATTAAAAGAAACAGTGCACTCGCGTTCTACCACAATAACTTTATAGGAAAAAGTACCAACGCTTGAAAAACGAACATTGGGTTTTGAGCCATAAGCCAGAGAAGATTGAAAACCCGGACCTAATTCCCAGGTAATTTGTGCCGCTGACGTACTGGTTTGAACTTCTAAAAAGTTATTAGCATTAATACACATAGTTGGAGAACTGACCACCTTTACGGTAGCTCTGTTTCCAACTTCCACTTTAACCACATTAGATTCCAAAAACCCATAACAACCTCTCTTTCTAACGCAACGAGCATAGTAGGTTGTTTGATATAATGGCCCCGGATCAAATTCAGGAGTATCAGAATTTGGGATGGGGCTAAATAAATTCATATCAAAGGTAAGTGCTCTATCTGTGGTGTACATCCACAGATATTCAAGAGCTCCAATAACTCCGGAGGGACTAATCAGATTTACTATTTTCACCGGATCATTTCCTGGTCCGCAGATGAGTTGATTATACCCAATTTCACCGCCCGAGGTAATATTTTTACATTCAAGATAGAATCCCGCGTCAATATCCATTCTATTTACTCCAGTATCCACTGTAATAAACTCCGTCATCATAGTAAGCGGACTCATATCACTATCTACATTTTTATCCAATCCTCTTAACCAGGATGTTGGGGCATAATCTGGATTAGGTTTTGCGAAAGTTAACTTGTACTTACCTGCGGGAACATTAAACATATACATACCTGTACTATCAGTATAAGTAGTATCCATTTCGCGAATTTTATTACCCTCTATAAGCGAGAGGATGACTTGAACACCCACTAAGCCTGGTTCCCCAAGATTTTGAATACCATTTTGATTTAAATCGTGCCAAACACGATCGCCTAATTTTGCCAAACAGCTATCTTTTTGTATTACTACGTTTAAATCTAAAATGGTGATACACTCTTGAAGTAAACCAGTATTATAATTTATTTCAAGACTATATGAACCATTTCCGAGTTCTGCTGGATTAATCTCAGTGATTAATTTACCGTTTAAGGTAATATTCAGATTACCGATAGCGGAGGTATCCAGATTAAATTTAAAAGAACCCCCATTTTCACACAGACTTAATTGGGAAAGAGGAAGATTTGTAATGGGTATTTCAGGATAAGAAGTACCCCCTTGAAAAAGCAGAGTATCAACTCCGTTTGTCACTAAAGCTGAATAATTTTTTCCATCGATGTGTCTGAATTTATATTGATACACGCCAGGCTGCACTTCGGGAACCACTGTATTAAGGGCGATTAAACGAGGTAGATTGGGCGTAGGTAGGCTAAATTGATCAAAGACACCCACGGGATTTAATATTCTCCAAACCTGACCTCCTACCTCATTTCTAATTTCCAGGGTTGATTGAAATTGACCATTCCCATTTTGGGTTGCGTTATTTAAACAGATAGTATTAGTAGTCTGCGCTTGAGGGGACGGAATTAATCCGGCATCAAAGGTAAAATTTGCTGTACCTTTTAATACGGTAAAAGGTTCTGTCATTCTTGATTTCCTATCTACGTCACTATCCAGAGAATCATTCAAAGAAAACTCATTTGGTTTCGTTAGAACCATTCCAGAAGGCACTTGAAAGGTAATCTTAAACTGACCTGGTGGTACAGGGAAAAAATATCTACCCGATGCGTCGGTTCTTGTTACTGCAAATCTTTCAACCAAGGTATCGAGTCTGGTAATAACAACTTCAACATTTGGAACTCCTTGCTCGCCGGGAGTTTGAAGTCCATCAAGATTACTATCAAACCAAACATAATCGCCAACCAGGGAATTAGATATTTCAGGATTTACTGTACAATTAGTCACACACCCTTTGGCATCAGTTAAAGTAATTTGATAATTTTTATTTTCAAGATTAACGGCTTTATACCCCACTTGCCCGTTACTCCATTGAACAGTATAAGGAAAAACACCTCCACTAGGTGCCACCTGAGCCTCTCCATTATTTAAACTGGGATAACTCACAGTTTTGGTAACGGCCAGATTACAAACAGGATTCCCGGGATCATTTATACTAATATTTTTTGTTACAGGACATCCATAAGCATCGGTAACGGTAACAATATATAGACCACTTCTCAGATTCGATCTATTGCTTGTTAAAGAGCCATCAGACCATCGTTGTTGATAAGGAAGGATTCCACCTTTAACTTGAAGGTTTACAGCCCCTGTACCCTGAACACCACAAAGAACATCCGTTATCTGTGGATTGACTTCAAGAGGCAAATCAGATTCGAGCAAGGGAAAATTCCTTATAAACTGGCAGCCATTTTTATCTGAAATAGTTAAAGAATAATTACCTGAAGCTAGATTAATTCTTGAATTTAAGGTACTTCCGTTATTCCAAAGGTAAGAGTAAGGTGCGACACCACCGGACATGTTATTTACTAAAATACTTCCATTCAATTCACCCTTACATCGGGGAGATTGAACGCTTAGATTTGGTCTTAAAGAATCTACGACCTCTATTTGAAAATACTCAATAGTGGTGCAAGCATTTGCATCTTCCACTGTAAGAGCATAAAAACCTGTTCCTAAATTTCCCACAGCGGAACCCGTTTGTCCATTGCTCCACGCATAAAGGTAAGGTCCGGGCGAACCAGTCACCTGGGCAGTTAAAGCTCCCCTACCGTTATTACAAACAATTTTGTTTCCTACCAGAGAGATAAGTGGAACAGAGAGTTTTGCAATAAAAAAGCTATCCACAACGGAACATTTATTAGCATCTGTAAGTGTCAAATAATGCATGCCCGCACCCATATTATCAGGATTTGGTCCCGTTCTACCATTAGACCATTTATAGGTATAAGGAATTACCCCTCCCGTAACGGTTGTTCTCAGGCGCGCTTTGGTTTCATTGCCACAAACCCGATCATCACCACTTATATCTAAAAGAATAGGTGGAGATTCCATTATAGACTCCCGAATAACCTGTTTGCAACCGATAGCATCAGTTACCGTAGCTAAATAATTACCTGCTTTCAAATTTATAATTTCAGAGGTTGTGGCACCTGTGTTCCATTGAATGCTAAATGGAGCCTGTCCGCCTCGAATATTTAGTTGTAAACGACCGTTGGTAGAAGCATTACATGCTAATCCGCTGTTTGACACATCAATTATAAGTGAGGGTGCCGAGGCAGTCATTAAAACATTAACCGATTTTACACATCCTATTGCATCCGTTACTGTCACTATATAATTACCTGTAACTTTAAGTTTAATTAAACTATCAGATTCACCCGAGTTCCAACTATAGCGGTAAGGACCAACACCACCAATGGCACTTACTCTCAATTCGCCATCACCCATGCCAAGACAAGTCTCTGCTTTACTTGTAGTAAAAAGATTAATGGCAGATTGACTTTGCAAATTGGTTACTGAAGACGCATTACACCCTTTAGCATCAACAACAGTAAGTGAATAAGTACCAGACGATAAAAAGTTTAATGAAGACGAGGAACTACCTGTACTCCATGAATAACGGTAAGGTGCATTGCCGCCAACGGGTTGAGCAACAATTCTACCGCTGGCTTCCCCAGAACAGTCTGGTTGAGTTATAGTTAATGGAATAATTAATCTGGCAGGTTCTGCAACCGTCGCTCTGGCAGATATCGAACAACCTCCTTTTTCTGTAATAGTCACGGTATAAGCGCCACCAGCTAAATTTCTGATATCTCTGGTGGTTAGACCGTTACTCCACTTATAGGTATATGGTTGAGTTCCTCCCCCTGCCGTTGCCGTAAGTTGGCCATCTTGAAAACTGTTACATGAAATATTCCTCGTATCTACAGCAATCACCATTGGCGTTATAATAATGGGTTCACAAGTTATATTCCCACATAATCTACTGTCTGTTACTGAAACACAATATTTATTTTCTGTGTTGATAATGGTCGTATCAAAAGTTGAACCTGTATCCCATGCATAAGTATATGGACCTACCCCTCCTGTGACGATAGCTTTTACTGTCGTAGGATTGCCACAAACAATCCTTTCCATTTTTACACTTAATTTAGGAGGTTGAGTTAAAATATAAGTGCCCGTTCCTGTTCTATTTAATGCATCGGTAACAGTAACAGCGTAAGAACCGGCAAGAACATTATTTAATTCTGCGCCCACAGCCCCTGTGCTCCACCTGTAGGAATAAGGTAATGTGCCGCCAACAGGTATGGCTGTAATTTTACCCGTAGGTAAATTAAAGCAGGTTGGTTGCGAACCTGAAAATTGAACACTTACCGACTGGCTAATTAACCAAAATGGAAGTAAGAGAAGGATAAGTACAACGTTGATTTTTCCTGAACGAATCATATATGTAAAGAATTACAAATCAATAAAAAATACTAATTTGAACATTGGGGGTATTATTAACTTTGTAAAAAAAGAATATTTTGAGCTATTAGTCAAGTTTTTAATGCTTATAGAACACATTTATTTAATCCTAAAATAACTATATATATTTGAATATGAATAATTTATATTTTTTTATTATACGTAAAACGTTAATTAAGGGATTGATTACAAAAAAATAACCCGGTTACTTTTAGTATTTTAATAAAATATTTATCCTAACCGTTTTACACTGCATATCAAAGAAAAGCTGGGTAGTACCATCAGGAGGTGATCATATCTAAGAAATAGATTTATAGTATTGATTTAGTTAAATTTCTACAAAAAAAATAAGTCGCGCTATAAACTACAGCACGACTTATTGACCAAAGTATAATCCCATGAACATAAATCTTGAGGTTCTTAAAAAGAATGCCTCGTATATCTTTACTACCTATGCAGCTTTTTTTATCATACATCAATTGAAAAAAACTATCTTCCTTTCGACAATACAAATATGGAGCTATATTTAATGGTAAAAAAGTACAATTTATTTACGATGTGAAAGATATTTTTTTTTAATTTAATCTAAAATACTGGTTTATAATATATTAAATAATTTTTTGTGAATTGCAATAAAAAAATAATTAAAAAGGTTTTGAAAAATATTTATTATTTATGAAAGAAGTATCTGATAACATGTTTAAAAAGGCAATTAAATCCTTTTTATCTCTATCAGAAAGCTTAAAAGGAAGAATATTAGGATCTTCATTAATGACACCATGCCCCCCTTTTTCATAATGTTGTAAGACTTCTTCCAATGTTTTGAATCTTCCGTCATGCATATAAGGCGCTGTGTAAGTAATATTTCTCAGGGTTGGAACTCTAAATCTACCACTATCGTTAATATTTTGTGTAACATTTCTTCTTCCCGGATCTTTGAAGTCGAGAAGAGAGATCACATAATCTAAGCCATTGTTTCGAAATTGATTATCTGTAAAAAGCGGATTAAAATGGCAATGACTGCAACCTGGATGATTAGTCTTACCTGCAAATTCTATAAAAAACAATTCAATCCCTCTGGCTTCATTTTCCTCCGGAAAACCTTTTTGTCCCCATATTATTTGATCGTATCTCGAATTACCACTTATCAACGTTCTTTCAAATTGCGCGATGGCTTTAACTAACAAATCAATGGTAATCTCATTTTTTGAATTGATACCAAAGACCTCTTTAAATAAAGCGGGATACATTTTATTTCTCCTCAACCTCAATTCAACCTCTTGAATCGTGTTATTCATCTCCAAAGGATCTTCAATGGGGTGCAAAACCTGAGTTTCCAATGAATTGACTCTTCCGTCCCAAAAGAAACCTCTGGTGTTGTATGCAAGATTGACCAATGCCATACTGTTTCGAACACCGACCAACCCTTTTTCACCCTTACTTAAGGGCAGGCCGTCGGTAAATGATTTATCTAAAGAATGACAACTGGCACAAGATTGAGTACTATCTTTTGATAGCATAGGATCATAAAACAATCTTCTTCCTAGTGCAACACCCTTAATTGTCAACTTATTATCAGAAGGAATAATGGGTTTAGGCAACCAGGAAGGAACATTTAAAATATAAGGTGTAGTATCTTGAACTGCTTGTTTAAAAGCAATGTCATCTAAACAATCAACACATATTTCAGGGTCTTTTTTACAAGAAACTAAACAAAACGCCAACGTAAGGAAGAAGCAAAAAATCAATATTCTATGCATAATCACTTATATTTAAATGTTTAAACGAATAAGTGGATTAAAAGTTTCTCCATTCGAAGTCTATTCCTCTGTTTTTACATCGGTTAAAGTGTGTAAAAAAGCTATCAGATCGGAAATATCTTGCTTCGACAGATTAAGACTTCTTACGTTAGGATTTACATTAAATCCTGGGTTTCCACCCATATTATAGTGATTCATAACCTCCTCTAATGATTTTAATCTACCGTCATGCATGTAAGGAGCTGTAATGGCAATATTTCTTAGGGTGGGAACTTTGAATTTAAAACGGTCATTAGGATTCAGGGTTACTGACTCTCTGCCCTTTTCTGATGAACTTCCGTTTAACTCACTTTCGGTATGAATCCCATTATTTTGAAAGGATAAATCGGTAAATAACGGATCAACATGACAGTGACTACATTCCGCACTCGGCAACATAGGATCAGCGTCAAAAAATATAGTCCAACCACGTTTTTCTTTGGGTGTGAAGTTCATTTCTCCCCTCATTACGGCATCAAATTTTGAATTATTTGATAGTAAGGTTCTTTGATACTGCGCCAAAACCGAAGCAATTTTTAAGGAATCAATAAAAATATCACCGTATATTTTTTTAAATGCTTTAGCATAAACATCTGATTCGTTGATTCTTTTTTCAGCTATAATCCAGGGAAGCCCCATTTCCAGCGGGCTACTTACCGTTATAAGCGCCTGCTTTTCCAACGTTGAAGCACTTCCAACCCAGAATAAACCTTTAAAGTGAAAACCTATATTAAATAAAGATGGAGCACTTCTCGTTAAAGGAAATAGCCCTTCGGAAACCTTCTTTCCATCGGTAAAAGCTAGAGAAGGTACATGGCAGGTGCCGCAACTTATCTTACTATTTATGGACAGGATAGGGTCGACAAACAACTTTCCTCCAATGGCCACTTTTTCCTCATTAAATAGATTATCCTTTGGCCATACCATTGGAGGAAAATCGTTAACCGCGAAAAAATTCCTTTTACAGGAACTAAAAATTACCAGTGCAATGAGAAGAAGCCATTTTAACATCGCTATGGATATTTTAATCCTTGCTGTAAATTGGTCATTATGAAAGATACAATATCTTTATTTACGCTATGATCCGTCGTAATTTTTCTAAAATCAATATAATTAATTTGGTCTTTCCAAATGATATCTTTAACATCCAAGGTTAGAACAATATCTGAAGACTCCTTACTTATAGAAATAGGCTTAGTCCATGTAACAGGTTTGTAATAGGCATCTCCACCTGAATGAAAGGTTAACTTGGTAGCGAATTTCTCAGAATTATCCACATCTGCATTTCCTTCAATTTTTGTAAATACATAGCCCGCAGCCCATGACCAGTAGTTCTCATCTAAAGGATGCGGCGGTGGATAAGAAGCTGGGCCAGTTGCATTTAACCGTGGAGCAACACCAATACCTGCTTGAAAACCAGTATAATTTCCAATAGGAATATTTTTAAAAACCAACTCTACCCCTTTTTCGGCTGCAGACAATGATTGAATGTCCTTAAAATTTATTAACACAACTTCAGATAGCAAGACCTTTTCCGTTCCTGAACCCGAACCTTTTATCAAGTAAAGGTCTGAAAGATAAAAATTGAACGACTGGAATTTAATTTTAACTCCATCTGCGTATTCGTAATTTTGGTTGTACATCTGTAATGGCAAACCATTGAAAGTTCCGATTACCCTTAGGTTAACGTTTACCTTGGGAATTGTAGATGTTTCCTTATTACAGGTAAATAGAATAAACGTTAACAAAATAAAAAGCAATTTATTCATAGTAAAAAATTTATTGCTTAATCAATGACCTCTAAAACAGTAACTATTTTAAAAGATTTTACCAGATTGACCATCCATTTTTTTTGAATAATTGCAGGGGGATCTTTTGAAAAATCTATTCCTTTGAGCCATACGGCATAATCAACTTCAAGCGTAATTTCCTGGTGATACCCGGCTTTTACTTTGGTAAAAAAGGGAATATCAATTGTTTTCAAGAAATCACTACCACTTAAACTGATGTTTGGCATTGATTCTAAAGGAAATTCCTTTCGTTTCAACTGCATATTAGCAAATATATATCCTTTTTCTTTCTGGTACAAATAGCTTTGATTAACGACGAGAGGATGATTTGGAGGAAATTCAAGAGGAGTGAGCACATCAACTGGTGGTTCGACCCCCAGGGTAAATCGCAGGGCTTTAGCACCTAATCCATTATGAAAAACCGCAGCGACTTTTTTCTTTTGAAAAATATTTGGATTTCCTATTAGAAAACTGTTTGAAAAGGAATAAAAAACGGAATCTCTTTGGGTATTCAATGTTCTTATGAACAAAGAATCAAAAACGGGAATTACATTATCTTTTAAATCAATTAAATGGAAATCAGAAAGTATAAAAGAAAAATTTTCAATTATAAAGGAATCACCCGAGGCAAAAGCATAAGATTGATTTCTATAGATTACCGGATAAAGGGAATCTCCTTGAGAAATACGATGTCTCAATATTACCCTTAGCTCCGGAAACTTACAACAATCAAGGCAATTTATATCCGCATTTACAGAAAAATTAGCATACCTATAATCTAAACAACCCTCTTTTTGATCTTCGTTACAAGCGGAAAGATAAAGTAAGCAAACAAAGAAGAAAAGATAGATATTCCACTGACCTTTAGCGATTATCCTTGTCCATTTTATTAGCATAATCTTTTAATAAACTTTTTACAGCCTGTTTTACCTGAGATGAAAACTCTTTAGTGATAATCCAATTATAATAATTTCTATCGTTATATAATACTTCACCTGCTGGTTTACCTTCAAATTTTCCAAAGTTAAAAACAACAGTACCATCTTTTTCTACCCTAAGCTTTTGTGTAGCGTCAACAAAGCGTAAGTCGTTCGTAAAATCATGTAACTGTTGAATATCCGCCGTTATGGGAGATTGGCCGACCACACCGTCTTCATTTTCCACCTCCTTACCGACATACTTAGCCAATTGACCCTCAAATACAGAGACAGTGGCGCGGACATCAGATAAAGCATCGTGAGCATCAACGAGATCCTTTTGACAATAAAAACGTAACGCTGCCTTTAAGGTTCTTGGTTCCATTTTGTAAAAAATCCGCTGAACATCAATAGTTCTTCTTTTTGACATATCAAAATCGATACCTACTCTGGCAAACTCCTCGATTAACATTGGAATATCAAATCTATTGGAATTATAACCAGCTAAGTCAGCCTCCCCAATAAACTTATTGATTTTATCAGCAACCTGAGAAAAAACAGGTTTGTTTGACAGTTCTTTAGCCGAGATTCCATGCACTTGAAATGCCTCTTCTGAAATAGGTACACCAGGATTTATTAATAAAGATAATTCCTCGACGGGCTTATTGTTTTTTGGATATTTTATAATGGCGAGCTGTAAAATTCTGTCTCTTAATACATTTAGTCCTGTACTTTCGATATCAAAAAAACATAAATCCTTATCTAGTGTAACCGTCATTTAACTGTTTTTAGTTTGTCTATTCTAGCCTTTAAGGTACTGGTATAATGTGTACCTATTTGTCCATCTGGTTTACTGTATATAAAGTATCCTTCATAATCTGGTAAATATTCCAATAAAAGTTGTGCTTTATCAAATCCCATGGCCATACAAGCGGTAGCTAGTCCATCCGCCATAGTACATTTTGGTCCAAAAACAGAAACACTTAACAGTGTATTCTTTTCAGGAAACCCAGTGTATGGATTTAAAGTGTGGCTATATTTTACCCCTTTCACCTCGTGGAAATTTCGATAATTACCTGATGTTGAAATGGTTTCATTTACTAAAGAAAAGATAGTTTGAATAGCATTTACCTCTGCATCTTCTTTAGGAATATTAATTCCAACCTGCCAAAAGGCTCCCTTTGCATTTTTATTTTTTGCTGAGAACTCTCCACCTAAATCTACTAAATAATTTTCAATCCCTTTTTTATCAAGGAACGCAGCTAGCACATCTATAGCATATCCCTGAGCAATACCCCCGAAATCAAGCTCTACCCCGGAAAATTTCTTCGTAAAAAGAATAGAGTCATTTTTTTCGACCCATTCAATATTTTTTAAACCAACAAATTTCAATAGGGAGTCAACTTTAGCGCTATCTACTTTCGTCACTGGTTTTCTACCAGTATAGCCAAAACCCCAATAATTAACTAATGGGCCAACGGTTGGATCAAACATTTGCGTAGATAGATTAGCTACCAATTGCGCATATTTAAAATTCTCAATAAAGTGGGTAGCGGAAACGGGAACGGAGACAGTATTTTCTGATTGATTAAAACGAGATATAGTCGAGGACGGAATGTAGGTTGAAACATCATCATTAATGGCAATTAAAATAGAATCCATCTCCTTGAAAAAATCCCTTTTCAATGAATCCTTATAGGTAACTCTATAATAAGTACCCATCGTTTTACCCTCCACTACCTGATATTTATCGATAGTTTCTTTTTCCTTTGAACAGGAGAAAGTCAACGCAAATAAAACCGATAAATATAAAATAAAGCTATACTTGCCTATAAATGAATACATTTTTACTGCTTTCTGTTCATTAATGAATCTAATGAGTACCAGCCTGCACCTTGTAGGAATAAAACTACATAACTAACCAGGTAAAAAACAGGCAATTCCATGTCACCAAATGGATCAGAAATATGAACCATTAACCAGGCAACTAACATGGTTATTATTAGCGGGATGGCAGATAACCGGGTAAATAAACCTAACATTATCAAAATAGAACAAAATACCTCCGCAAAAACTACTAAAGCTAAAGAAGGCAACGGACCTAAGCCGAATGGATCAGCAAAGGTAATCTCTTCATCCCCGAATAATTTATTAAATTTTCTTAATCCGTGACCATAAAACATAGCAAAACCAACATAAAGTCTTAATAAAAGCAAAGCTAAATCATTCTTTTTTTCCTGTGTCATACTAAATAAAATTTAAAATTAATCAATCAAGCCTTCCTTTTTGGCTTCCTCCCCTAATCCATGTAACTGAATGGGTTTTTGCTTCTTTTTAACTCTCATATTAAGAAATTCTACTATTAAAGAGAAGAAAATGGCAAAATATAAATAGCCTTTAGGAATAGTACCTATTTCAGCATCAAAAACTTTAAGATGGGCTAAATGAGCAGCCTCCGTCATTAACATGAATCCAATTAATATAAGGAAAGATAATCCAAGAATTTGAATAGAAGGATGTTCATTTACAAATTTACTGACTGGACCAGCAAAGACAAGCATAATACCCACGGAGGTTATCACAGAAAATATCATGATAATCAAATTGTCAGTAAGTCCAACGGCAGTTAAAATAGAGTCAAATGAAAAAACCACGTTAATCAAAGCAATCTGCGTAATAACCTGCTGCATCGTACTTACTTTAGGCTTTTTTTCAGGATTATCGCGACTATTTTCACCATCTAATTTGTGGTGAATTTCATTTGTTGCTTTGTACAATAAAAAGACACCACCCAATGCCAGGATAAGTGCTTGCCCACTAAAACCGCCGTTAAACCACCAAAGATTAACAGAAAATAATGGTTCCTGCATGGCAATTATAGTCGATATACCAAATAAAAGGATGATTCTAAAAATCATAGCAAGTAACATGCCTATTAATCTGGCTTTAGGCTGTTCTTCAATGGATAACCTATTGGAGGCAATAGTAATGAAAATAATATTGTCAATACCAAGAACAATTTCCAGGAAGGTAAGCGTCAACAAGCTAATCCATACGGCTGGATTAGAAAAATCTGGCATTATGAAGGAAGCGAGAAATATCATTTAATGGCTTTGTTTAGATTTTAAATAAAAATAACCTAAAAAATAGGTTTAAAGTTCATCGTTATCGAAAAGAAGGTCAGGTCGTCTGGATTTTGTTCTTTGGTATGCCTGTTCTTGTCTCCAGTCTTCAATATTTTTGAAATGACCAGATAAAAGAACGTCAGGAACTTTCATACCCATAAAATCAGCAGGTCTTGTATAAACAGGGGGAGCAAGTAAATCATCTTGAAAAGAATCGGTCAAAGCAGACGTTTCATCGTTTAAAACACCGGGAATTAAACGTCCGATAGCATCGACCAAAACAGCAGCTGCCAATTCTCCACCTGAAAGAACATAATCACCGATAGAAATTTCACGGGTAACAAACATTTCGCGAATCCTTTCATCAATCCCTTTATAATGTCCACAAATGAGTAGTAGATTATTTTTAAGAGAAAAAGAATTTACTATTTTTTGTGTTAATCTATTTCCGTCCGGTGTTAAAAAGATGATTTCATCAAAATATTTTTTTTCTTTCAACTTAGAGATACAATTGAAAAGGGGTTCTGGCATTAAAACCATGCCAGCACCCCCACCAAATTGATAATCATCTAATTGAAGACTATTACCAATACCATATTTTCGTAGATCATGAATTTCGATATGAAGCAACCCTTTGTCTTTGGCTCTTTGTAAGATAGAATGATTAAAAGGACTTTCTAACAAACCAGGTAAAAGGGTGATGATATCAATATTCATGGCATAGGAAAAAATTTACAATATTTTAATTAGCTCTACCTCAAAAATCAAAGTAGCAAAAGGAGGAATATCACCTCCTGCACCTCTTTCACCATAAGCGAGATTAGCTGGAATATAGAATTTATATTTTGATCCTAAAGGCATAAGTTGTAGACCTTCTACCCAACCTTGAATCACTTGAGTAACACCGAAAGTTGCCGGTTCTCCTCTTCTTACTGAACTATCAAATTCCTTACCGTTTAATAAAGTACCGACGTAATGAACGGTAACCTGATTAGAAGAAGTAGGTTTTGCGCCATCTCCTGGTTTCAAAATTTCATATTGCAGACCACTAATTGTGGTTATAACACCTGGTTTTTTTCCGTTTTCAGCAAGGAATTTGTCGCCTTCAGATACGTTAGCCTGATATTTGCTAGATTGACTTTTTTGCATATAATCCTGAACCATTTTATTACATTCTTCCACTGAATATTTCGGCTCTTTACCTTTAAGGACATCACTAATTGCTTGAGCGATAATTTCTGGATTTAAATCTTCAAAATTTTGTTGTTTTAGACTTTGTGCCATGAGCACACCAACACTGTAACTTACTGAATCCATTTTTGCATCAGAATTTTGCGCCTTACATGAGGCAGTTATTAAAATGATAGTGGACATTATCACAGTCCTCAAAATATTTTTACACATGTAGAAAAAATTTAGCGATGAATAAATTGATGACAAAATTAAATGGATTAACGAGAAAATCCACCTTTTAAATAAAAATATTATTCCCCCCACCTAAAACTTTGCCAGTCAAGCCCTGATAAATCCAACACCCTGTCAATGACCGTTCCTGCAGCCTCCTCAATAGTCGTTGGTTTACCATAGAAAGAGGGTGTGGCAGGACAGATAATTCCACCTGCTAAGGTCACCGTTTCCATATTTCTTATATGAATTAAACTCAATGGCATTTCTCTGGTAACTACTATTAATTTTCTTCTTTCTTTCAGAATTACGTCAGCTGCTCTGGTGATTAAATCAGTGGATATTCCAGCAGCAATGCGACCAAGGAGACCCATAGAACAGGGACAAACAAGCATTACCTCGTATTTTGCTGAACCCGACGCAAATGGGGCCATAAAATCCATTTTATTATAAAAGGTAAATGGATAATCAGCTTTAGACCAGGGACCAATCTCTAATTCCCAATTATACACGGCATTGTCACTCATAACGACACCTACCGCCTCCGTCTGATTAACCATTTTTTTTAAGCGATCCAGTAAAATTTTAGCATAAATTGAACCGCTGGATCCTCCAATAGCTACAATTATTTTCATACACAAATCATATTTTTAATTTCAACAACATAATCTAAATTTAGTTAAAATATGAAAGTACATTTGTACATATTATATAAATAGTTTATTTTTGAATAAAAAGAGATATGAATAAAAGTTGGATTACTATAGTGACGCTACTTACCTTTATTGCTGTAAGTTTTTCCTTTAATCTTTCTAAGATTGAAACAAAAGTTGAAACACCCGTAAAATGGTATAGTTTAGAGGATGCCCTTATTTTACAAAAAAAGAAACCAAAGAAAATTTTTATTGACATGTACACAGATTGGTGCGGATGGTGCAAACGGATGGATGCCACAACGTTCACAGATCCTTCAGTATCTGCCTACTTAAATGAAAAATTTTATTGTGTTAAGTTTGATGCAGAACAAAAGAATCCAGTCACATTTCAAGGAAAAACCTTTAATTTTGTTAATTCAGGATCAAGGGGTTATCATGAACTGGCCGCACTTTTACTAGATGGTAATTTAGGATATCCCTCTTTTGTTTATCTAAATGAAAAACTTGAAAGGATAACTATTTCTCCAGGTTACAAGCAACCAAGCCAGATGATGCCGGAATTAAAATATGTTGGTGGAGGATTCTATGAAACGTTGAAGTATAATGAGTTCTTAGCCAAAGAACAATAATTTTGTATTAACGACTGGTTAATTTATTTAAAAGGATACCTGTAGCAACAGATACATTGAGACTTTCCGTCTCTGCATCCTTGTTTTTAGGTATTTTCAATTTTTCGATTAATATTTTTTCTACCTCTGGCCTGATACCAGAACCTTCGTTACCCATGACTAAAACGCCAGGTAAATTTGGAATGTAATGATCAATATTTTTTCCAGATAGACTTGCGCCCCACCAGGGTAAATCGAGTGTTAATTTTTTAAATTCATGATAATCAATATGAAGCAAAGTTATTCGAAAAATAGACCCCATACCAGATTGAAGAAATTTTGTATTAAATCTATCCACTGAATCAGGGGAAAAAACGATTTGTTTTACGCCAAACCACTCTGCTGTTCTTATAATTGTACCTGCATTTCCAGGATCCTGAACACCGTCAAGGTAAATGGTTAAGCCGGCAGATGCAATATGATAGTTAAAGACTTGCTCACTAAAAGCGAGTCTGGCAATGACCTGATTAGGTGATTTTAGGGAGGAGATTCTACTTAGTTCTTTTTCAGAAATAATAGTGACCTCAACTTGTTTGTTTTTGCTTAAAAGAATCGCATTTTGTTCAACCCAATCCTGAACAGCAAGAATTTCTAACAGTCTGAAATTTTTTTGAACCAAAGACTCTTTAACAATCTTATCTCCTTCGATGAGGAATTCGCAAAATTGTTCACGGAACTTTTTATTTTGCAGACTCGTTAGATGGTGAATTTTATTTTTTGAAAGCATATGACAAAGTTAAAAGTATTATTTAAAGTTATATACGTTATTCCGTTATTATGGTTAATGGGGTGTTCTACAAATATGTATAGAAATAATAATACCTATTTACTTAGAAATAATAATATTGAATGGCCTAAAAATCAATTGATTGAAGATAAAAGTAATCTGACCTACGTTTTAAAAACCAATTTAAAACCTGCAATTAATAAAAAAATTTTACTCCTACCAAGAATTTGGTTTTACTACAAAGCCAATCAGACAAACGATACTACAAAATTAGATAAATGGCAACGTGAGGTTATTGGTGAAGAACCAGCGATTATTAAAAACAATCAAATGGAAACCAATACGGTAAATGCTAAAAATTATCTCCAGTCAAAAGGATATTTGGATGCGAAAGTCACCTTCAAAATGGATACTATTAAAGGGTTTAAAGGAGATATTACCTATAGCATACAACCAGGAAATAGATATACTATCGATACGATTATTTTTACCAGTCCCGACAAAAAAATAGAACAAGAATTAATCAATATAAGGGAAAACACCCTATTAGGGAAGAACAAACCTTTTGAGTACGGTTTTTATAACCTTGAAAAAGAGAGAATTATTAAGCATTTGAGGAATGAGGGGTATTTAAATTTTTCGCAAAATGTTTTTGACGAATTAGAAGTTGATACATCGGCCGTACCATATAAGACAAAACTTTATCAAAATATATCATTTCCATTAAATGACAGTAATCATGTTTCATATACCATTCGATATTGCAGGGTTAATATAAATGCAGAAATAAATGATTCATTAAAAATCTTAATTGATACCACTCTATTCGGTATTCAATTGAAAAGTTATGACGCGGAATGGCAGGTTAAACCTAATCAGTTAATAAAGTCTATAAGATTTCGACCCGGCATAAAATATAAGGAGGAAGATTACACTGAAAGTTTACGCTTATTGTCTAGTTTAGGTGTCTTTAAATTTATTCGAATTAAGCCAGTTATCAATCAAGGAGATGCGATGGTTGATATTGAAATTGAGCTATTCAGCGCCCCAAAGATTGAAATTGGCTTTGATGTAGAGTTAAATTATACCAATAGAAGTAATGCTGCAGGTGCAGGTAACCTCATTGGGTTGTCAATGAGCCCATCCATAAGACA
Organism: Haliscomenobacter hydrossis DSM 1100; assembly: GCA_945878825.1. Lineage (GTDB taxonomy): Bacteria > Bacteroidota > Bacteroidia > Chitinophagales > Saprospiraceae > BJGN01. Next base: position 9,041 of record CAMDWC010000003.1, on the reverse strand, counting down.
TAGAAATCTACTTCGTGGCGCAGAAAATAGTTTATTTAATTTATCGGCCGGTGTAGAATTTAATCCGGAGCCAAAAAGTAAATTTTGGAATACCATTGACCTAAGAGCTCAAAATACGATATCTATTCCCCGATTTAGTAATTATTTAGGAACCTGGCGTTTAATGAAACTTTTTAGTTCCGGGAATACTGAATTCTGGAGAAATTTCGAAGAATTTTCCACGGCAAAATTATCTGCTAGTGCCGGTTATGTATTGTTATTAGATTTTTACCGCTATCAATTAGCCAATCTAGCTTATGGCGTAGAGTTAAACCTGGGACAAAATAAACGATTATCTGTAAATCATGCTGCTTTCGACTATATAAGACCTTATTTTTACACTCAAGGTCAACGAATAATAGAAACTAATCCCTTTTTGGCTAATAGTTTCTCTAAACAACTATTTGCCAGTATATTATTTAGAGATGTCAATTTTGCCAACCAAAAAGTTCAAAATAGAAGAGGCATTTCAAATCAATTTAATTTTAATTTAGAAACCGCGGGGGGAGAACTTTGGCTGCTTAACAAAGCTGTCGATGAAATTTCAGGTACCGAAAATCCATTTAAAATTTTCTCCACGCTTTTTTCTCAATTTGTTAAATCAGAAGTGGATTTCAGATTTTTTTATAATTTGCCAAATAACAATACTTTTGCAGCCAGAATAAATACAGGGTTAGCTTTACCTTTTGGATATACAGCTACGGTTCCTTACATAAAGCAATTTTATGTTGGAGGCCCCAACAGCATAAGAGGCTGGGCGGCCAGAGGTTTAGGTCCCGGCGGTTATATTGATTCTTTTTCACTTACTGAGAGCAACCGTTTGGTATTTTTTCAAACGGGTGACTTGAAAATAGAGTTTAACTTAGAATGGCGATTCAAAGCTTTTTGGCGAGTTCAAGGCGCACTATTCCTTGACGGCGGTAATGTTTGGACGTTGAAAAAAGATGAATCAAGACCCGGATCTACCTTTCAATGGAAAAAGAACCTTAATACCGAACCATTCAATCCAAAAGGTCAAAGTGACGCATTTTACAAACAAATAGCCTTAAGTCCTGGTGCAGGAGTAAGGATAGATTTTACGTATTTTATGTTCCGCTTTGATATGGGAATACCTCTAAGAAATCCATATTCCGGCGCAGATGGAAGTTACTGGGCAAAGAAAGAAAATCTACAATGGAAGAATGTCAATCTTAATTTTGGACTTGGATTACCTTTTTAATCTTTTTGCCAACCAAAACCCGAGAATTTTAAAATCATAACTTTCTGATTTCTATTTAATTGCCATTTCTCTATATCATCTGTCGAGGTTTTCACTTTTTTGAACTGAAACGGAGCTGACAAAAATTGAGCAGCTTCAAAATGATCCAAATCCTCCTGAAAAAAATCTCCCTTTTTTATCCAATTTTCAAACAACAGATTTATTAAATCAAATGCTTGAAAAGCTTCCGGTTGAGGAAAAACGCCAAGTTCCTGGTAAAAATTTTGTTGAAATTCGCTTACCTCACTGTCCCCTGTATTTATGTAATAAGGAGAAGAAACATGAAAATTTAGCATGTCAAGAAGTTGAAAATCAATTTTTTCTAAATTCAGCCATGGAGATAATCCGTAAACAATAATTTCCTTTTTATCAAATGATTCCCTATTCAATTCTTGCATCAGGTTATTTAAAAAAACTTCATCTGAAAAAGAGGAGATAATAATCACTAATTTTTCTCTTTTCTGCAATTCAGGTAATAAATTTTTGACCCAGGTATTTACGTTAATAGATAACAATAAGGTTTTAGGAAGACCCTCATCTTTTTGCTTTCCTTTTAATTTAAAAGTCGACAAAAATAATTCGTTCAGCTTTGTGTCTGAATCTTTCTGTAATATTAAGATATCTTCAGTGCGTGCGTATTGATTTACATGATCGACAATAGCTGAAATCTGTGTTTCTATAGTAGGATTTACCTGATAGAAAAAAGGATTATCTTCTGTTAAATTTTGAGCTGCACTAAAAGGAGAAAACAATAAGACGCCTGATTTTTTGGCGTAATTTGCCAAATATTTTATATTATCTCTATGATAAGGCCCAATGACTAAAGGTATTTCTAAAAATCGGCTATCATCCAAAACTCGCTTTTGAAGAGATACTGTATCAGGACCAGAGTCCCAAACAGTAGATTCGAACGATACCCCTTTATTTTTCCATTTTTCCAAAGCTAATTTTGCCCCGGTATAATAATGAATAGCCCACCTACTTACAGAATTATTTACATCGCCACGACCACCAAAAGAAATATTATCATTAAGGAAAGGAAGTACAAACCCAATTTTAAATGTACTATCTTTAGTTAACAAACCCTTTTCGATGATTATTTGATCCTTCGGAAATTCCTTAGCGACCTTATCGGACTTAATGGGTAGCAACCCATCAGTTTGGTAAAGAAAGACTGGAAAAGTATCTACTTTTCCTATTAGAATACGAGATTGATTAGTGAAATCAGTGGCAAGGTAGGAAGGAACAGAGGCCACAGATCTGTTTGAACTACAAGCAGCGGACAGCAACAAAAAAGAACCAATGAATAGATGTAAGGAAATATTATTCCCACTCAATGGTTGCCGGGGGTTTGGTACTGATATCATAAACAACTCTATTTATTCCCTTAACTTGATTAATTATGTCTGTGCTTATTCTACCTAAGAACGAATAGGGTAAATGGCACCACTCGGCAGTCATACCATCTAATGAGGTTACAGCTCTTAGCGCGACTACCTGTTCATAAGTGCGTTCGTCACCCATTACGCCCACGGCAAAAATAGGTAGTAAAATGGTGGCAGCCTGCCAAACTTCATTATAAAGTCCCTCTTCTTTTAATCCGTTTATAAAAATGGCATCTGCTTCTTGCAGCAATCTGACCTTTTCAACAGTGATATCTCCTAAAATACGAATACCAAGACCTGGACCCGGAAATGGGTGCCTGTTTAAGATATCCAGGGCAATGCCCATTTCTTTTCCTACCCTCCTCACTTCATCCTTGAACAACATTCGAAGAGGTTCAATAATTTTTAAATTCAATTTCTCAGGTAAACCACCGACGTTATGATGTGATTTTATAGTCACTGAAGGTCCGTGAACAGAAATAGATTCAATGACATCGGGATAGATGGTTCCTTGAGCTAAATAGGCTATTTTATTATCAGTACTCCCGAGTAACTTAGCCTGTTGTTCAAAAATATCAATAAAAGCTTTTCCAATAGCTTTTCTTTTTGCTTCCGGGTCAGAAACACCTTTTAATGCTGAATAAAAATAATCTTTAGCGTCCACACCAATGACCCTTAAACCCATATCTTTGTAGCTGTGCAGCACTTCCTCGTATTCATTTTTCCTGAGTAAACCATTATCAATAAAAACACAAACCAGTTGGCTATCAATGGCTTTATGAAGTAAAGCTGCCGCAACCGATGAATCAACGCCACCGCTTAATCCTAAGATGACATGATCATTGCCTATTTTATTTCTCAAATCGGCCACGGTAGATTTCACAAAGGCTGATGGAGTCCAATTACCCTCGCAACCAGCCATATTCCTAACAAAATTTTCCAATATTTTAAAGCCTTCCACACTATGTGTAACCTCCGGATGAAATTGTAAACAGACTACTGCTGCGTCGAACGACTGTTTATTACTTCCGAAAGCAGCAATGGGTATATCATTGGTTTTAGCTAAAACTTCAAAACCCTCTGGAATTTTAGTAATAGTATCAGCGTGTGACATCCAAACCTGACTATTCATTTCGACTCCATCAAATAACTTGCTGTGATTAGAAACAAGCTCGAGCGAAGCTTTACCATATTCTCTTTTATCTGATTTTTCAACCTTTCCTCCGAGCGTTTGTGCTATATATTGCGCTCCATAACAGATACCTAACACTGGTAAACGACCTATGATTTTTGACAAATCAACGTAAAGTGCATTTTCATCTTGAACAGAAAATGGACTCCCTGACAAAATAACACCCTTAAAATTAGAAAGGTCTTCAGGTATCTGGTTAAACGGCTTTATTTCACTGTAAACCTCCATTTCTCTGACACGTCGGGCAATGAGTTGAGTATACTGAGAACCAAAATCTAAAATTAATATCGAATCCTGCATAATCTTGTGACATTATGTGGGTTACTAGCTGTCAAGAAGACCTCTACCCTCTTTTAAAATTTTTTGATCTTCAGTAAGTTGTTTAAACAACCTATCTAAAATACCATTAATGAAATCTTTACTTTTATCCGTAGAATAAGTTTTTGAGATTTCAACATACTCATTTAAAGTAACTTTTCCTGGAATAGAATTGAAATTCATCAGTTCAGCAATAGCCATTTTTATTAAAATCATATCAATGATAGCTACTCTTTCCGCATCCCAATTTTGTAAATTAGGAGAAATTATATCCAATAGTTCTTTATCCTTAAAAAAGACCGTTTCCAATAAAAACTCACCAAATTCCACCGTAGCCTCATCAGAAGGAATGTATTCTTTGTAAAAATCAGAAGCTACCGGAAGTTGTTTTAACGTTTTTTTAACCGCACCAACCACCAAAGATTCATCATCAATCCATTGAGAATAGTTATCTTCAAGCACTTCTTGAAAATGATTAGATTGAAGGCAGGTCTTTAGTAAATTCAAATAAATATTAACGTAATCATCTGGTGTTAACGAATCGGCTATTAAAAATTCCTTATATTCCTCAGATTTTAGGAACTCGTTATACATCAATCGAACCAGATCTTCGTCTAATTTTTCTCTTATATCATGGGTATCAATAAGATTGAACAACCCTATATTATCTGAAAGCGACTTAATATGTGGGTTAATTGCTAAGATGGGTTTAAATAATTTATCTTCTTCCGTGGGTCTTAGTCTTGATTTTCTGTTTTTCAAGTCAGTGGAGGCATAACCTGCTATGCTAATCACATAAAATAACACTAAAAGATAAAGATCGAAAGACTGACTAATCTGTCTTCTATACCCTAATAGACCCTTAGTATAATCCTGAGTAACATCTCTACCCAAAGCGTACAACATTTGCATGACCTTTACCCTTACATTTCTTCGACTCAGCATAACTGTACTTAATAAATTAGAAATCTTATTTATTTAAACCAAACAAAGTGATTAGCTCCTTAGCATCAGGTAATTGATTTATGTGCCAATTTGATATTACCTTTCCATCTTTCAATAAAACTACCCCAGGATTGGAACGCACAATCGTTTTCAACAAAATATCATCAGCCATATAAATAGGAAAATCAACTTTTGCTGATTTTTGAAAATCAGTTATCATTTGTTTATCGGTATATTTAGTAATTGCGAAAACGTTTATATTTTCTTTCAATATTGGATTTAAGACAGGAAGAAGATCATTTTTCCAGGATTCCACGTAACTTTCTTTCCACGAATAGGTTTTAACGGGTATCGTTTCTTCTTCTATTTTATCAAAAACGTTATTGTACTGATAAGTTTTACCAATTAACACGCTATCCAACACAAACACAGAATCTCTCTGAATTCTGGTAGTATTCATAATTGATTCATTTAATTTATATGCAACAATCATGAATGAAAAGCCAGGATAATTTAAAATATCCTCCGTTTTATCATTTCCATCTATGTCAGCTACTTCGAAATCACTTACTTTGGTTTTTTCTACGGTTGGTTCGGACTTCATCTGTTCAAGTTTCCAATCAGAGGTAGGATATTTACTATATTCAAGCATATAGGTATCGAATGGCACTTCAACAATCTCTCCCGATTTTAAATTGGTCATTTTGTAAGCAAGAATCTTAACAGCCGCAGCTGCTTCCTTCTCCTTTTTTTTCATCTCTCTGATATTATTTCCAATTTTAAAAGGTCGGAAATCAATGTGTGGCAAATCCCATACAAAATTGGAAAAAGAATAAAAGGTGAAACCTGCCAGACTAATGGCAAGAATACTATTTCGTGTTACCGGAGTGAAAATGGTAAATAAATTTTTGTTGAAGACCATAAAAAGAATGGCAGGAACAAGTAAAAATATATCTTTCAGAAAAGAAACTTTGGGTTTTAGTTTTATAAAATCACCAAAACAACCGCAATCAGTAACCTTCATATTGGTCTCAACATAGTCACCCCATTGCGAAAAAGAGAAAAAATTGACACCTTCGGGAACAAAGCCAGTGAGATAAGTAAAACCTGTTAAAAAGGTAAAAAACAAAATAAGCAAGAAAAAAGACCATGCTGTAATTTTTTGATAAATGCCAAAAAGCAGCATAATACCCAGCACAATTTCAAAAACAATCATGGTTACAGCAAAAACAACGGCATATTCTGCCATAATTGGAAAAATTTCGGCCAAAGAACTAAGGGAAGTTTGTGAAAAAGTAACCTTAAACTCTGCAAAATATTGTTCCATTTTATAAGCCGTTCCCAGTGGATCTATGGCTTTCACCCAACCAGAAAATATAAATAACGCACCACAAAAACTTTGCAGAAAGGTTATTAAAATATTTTTCGATTTCTGCCATAAGAAATACACCAGACTTGTCCAAATACCACCTGCAATAGCCGTATAAATTAAAATATCTGTAAGTGTCATATATAAGTTTTTACTTTAAAAAATTAAATTTCTGATTGTTCTGATATTTTGACAAGGGAGAAAACAGCGTAATTAAGAATATCCTGATAATTTGCGTCAACCCCTTCTGACACATTTGTTTTACCAAAATTGTCCTCAATTTGTTTAATTCTCAATAATTTGGTTAGCATAATATCCACCAAGGAACTTAGCCTCATTTCTCGCCAAACCTCACCATAATCATGGTTTTTATTACTCATTAAATGTTTGGCTATGCCGACCTGTTTGTTGTATAAAGAAACAGCTTCTTCTTTTGAAATATCGAATGGATAATCATCAGGCAGTTCAAGTTGAATTAAGGCCATAATGCTATAATTAACCACCGCCTGATATTCCTGTTTAATGGGATCAACAATTTTTTGGGCACCCATGATTTGAATGGTGCGTATGCGTTTTACTTTTATCAGAAGTTGGTCAGTCAGGGAAGTTGGCCTTAAAACACGCCAAGAAGTTCCATAATCTAACGTTTTCTGGATAAAAAGTTCCCTACAGGCCAATATTTCAGTGTCGTACTGACTAAGCGTTCTTTCCACGCAAGCAATTTTATAAATTTTTGCAAATATAGGTAATTAGTTGATAATGGTAAGAGATTGTTTACTGACAATTGCTATTATCTTTGTTTCTAAAAATAATAAATGCTTTATCTGACCTTATCCATTTTGAGTTCGTGCACCTTACTTTGGATGTTTCGCTATTTTTCTGACAAAAATTTAAATATTCAGGGAATAATTACTGTAAATTATATTACTTGCCTTATCTCAACTTTGGTAGTTAATGCTGATACCTTGAATTTTCAATCCATGAAAGACGAACCGCTGAACAGATATGCTTTTCTTTTAGGTGGGTTATTTATCATAACATTTAACATCATGTCCAAAACAGTAACTCATTTTGGCATTATGATTAGTTCAGTCACTCAAAAAATGTCTCTGATAGCACCCATAATGCTTGGTGTTCTATTTTACACTGAAAATCTTACTATTTTTCGCATCATTGGAATCTTTTCTGCCATGAGTGCCATTGTAGTCATCAATATGCCATTCAATAAAGACCCGGAACAAAAAAGAAAATGGATTTTTTGGCTTTACCCCCTTTTAACCTGGCTTTTAAGTTCCATCATAGATTCCGCTTTTTATCTATTGGGTAAATCCACAGGATCTAAACAGTCCGCTTTATTTTTAGCCGTACTTTTTGGCACTGCTGCTACGCTAGGCATTTTATTTATGATCATTCATAAAATAAAAAATGGATTGAAGATACCCTGGCATATTATACCTTTTGGTATAATATTGGGCATTCCTAATTTCATGTCTATTCATTATTTAATGAAAGCTATAGGGCAAGGCTGGGATGCCAGTTTGATGTTTCCAATAAATAATGTAGCTATTATTGCCATTTCTATGTTAGGCGCACAACTTATCTTTAAAGAAAAGGCAAATAAATATAAATTAATGGGCATAGCTTTAGCCATTTCAGCGGTCCTCCTTATTGCTCTTTCTTGAAACAATGAAAAATAATTTTCAATATAAAACTATAAATTCTCCCGGGTATGGCGAATTTCGTGATCGGGGAAGTAAATTTTTAGCCCATATTTTTCCCATTGTAAACGGGGACGAAGCTGGTAACGCCTTAGAGGAAATCCGCAAATTACACGGAAAGGCAAACCACCATTGCTTTGCCTGGCGTATAGGTCTCGATGGCCTTAAATACAGAGCAAATGACGATGGAGAGCCTTCAGGTACAGCGGGTAAACCCATTCTCGGGCAAATAGATAGTCATGGATTAACCAATGTCCTCATTGTAGTAACCCGATATTTCGGTGGTACCCTTCTTGGCACTTCTGGTCTGATAAATGCCTATCGATTAGCTGCTGCTGCTGCTATTGACAATGCTGGTGTCATTGAAAAAGAATTATCAGATTATTATGTATTTTATTGTGATTACAGTAAAATGCCACTTTTAATGGACGCAGCAAAAAAATATGACCTGACTATTGTAAAACAATCGTTTGATTTACATTGCGAACTTACCATTCAATTTCCAAAATCAAAATGGGACAAGAAATTACCTTTATTCGTTGCCCAGGCCTTATCGCTTAGAACAGATCAAATTGACCATAACTTGCTATTACCTCATTTAAAATGGGAACTTCAAGGAACCTGGTGAGGATTATTGCTTGCTTAAACGCATGGATACCGTTGAAAAACCGTCTGTCAAACTACAGGCATAAACACCCGAAGGAATATCTTTTGTAGGAAACTCAAATCGATTATTGCCTGGATTTAAATTGATTCTTCTCCTTTCTACTAATCTGCCATATATATCATAAAGGCGTAAATCAAATATTCCACTTAA
>CAMDWC010000002.1 GCA_945878825.1 Haliscomenobacter hydrossis DSM 1100 | reverse complement strand
TTTATCAACTTTTACATCAGGGTACTGGTTTTATTCCTTGTGATTTTATTGCCGCCGCAAAGCCCAAACATCATTTAGGTGACCATCATGAAAAATTAATGAGTAATTTTTTCGCTCAAACGGAAGCTTTAATGAATGGAAAATCATCTGAACAAGCTGAAATGGAATTACAAAAAGCCGGATTAACTATCGGCGAAATTAGTAAATTATTACCCTATAAGGTGTTTGAAGGAAATAAGCCCTCAAATACCATCTTAATGGACGAATTAACCCCATACAACCTTGGTAAATTAATAGCTCTTTACGAACACAAAATTTTTGTTCAAGGCATTATTTGGAATGTTTTTAGCTTTGATCAATGGGGAGTTGAACTTGGAAAACAATTAGCAAACAATATTCTTCCTGAATTAACAGCTGCTGATAAGATATCTGATCATGACGGTTCAACTGCAGGATTAATTTCATTTTACAAAAAGCATAAATTATAATCTTTATGTAGGTTAAATTTATTATTTTTAGAATATTATTCTTAAAAATTAATTTTATGACACCTTTTTTAGCTGAATTTATTGGATCTGCCATTGTAATTAGTTTTGGTGCCGGAGTATGTGCCGGTTCAAGTTTAAAGTCAACTATTTCCAACGGTTCCAATTGGTTAATTATTTGTCTGGCCTGGGGATTGGCAGTGACCTTAGGAATTTATGCAGTAGGCGATATCAGTGGTGCTCACCTTAATCCTACAGTTACGATTGCTTTAGCCATTCAGGGAAGTTTCCCATGGTCCGATGTACCAGGCTATATTTTAGCCCAGGTTTTAGGGTGTTTTACCGGAGCTTGTATGGTTGTTATTCACTATTGGCCTCATTGGAAAGTAACTGAATCACCTGATAGTATAAAAGGTGTTTTTTGCACAGGACCTGCTATAAAGGCAACCATCCCCAATCTTATAAGTGAGATAATAGGTACTTTTTTCTTGATTTTAGGTTTGTTATATATTGGAGCTAATGAGTTTACTCAAGGTCTAAAACCTTTTGCTGTTGGAGGATTAATCGTTGCTATTGGCCTTTCATTTGGAGGTACAACAGGCTTTGCCATTAATCCAGCCAGAGATTTTGGCCCAAGATTAGCTCATTTTTTATTACCTATTCCAGGTAAAGGTCACTCAGATTGGTCTTATGCATGGATACCTATTTTAGGTCCAGTTATTGGATCCATTATTGCGGTATCCTTTTATAGTTTTATTTTTTAAAATATGCTAATTTCTTCCAATAAAAATAGAAAAGAATATTTAAGTCAAATACAAACCAGTCCATTTGATTTAGTAGTTATTGGAGGGGGAATTACGGGCGCAGGGATTGCCTGGGACGCCACGCTTAGAGGTTTGAAGGTGTTATTATTGGAACAAAATGACTTCGCCTCCGGTACAAGTAGTAAAAGTACTAAGTTAATACATGGAGGATTAAGGTATTTAAAGCAATTAAAATTTAAACAGGTTTTTGAGGTAGGCAGAGAAAGAGCTATCGTTCATAAAATAGCCAGATTCCTTGTAAGACCTGAAAAAATGTTACTACCTATCTACGAAAACGGTTCGCTAAGCAGAATAATGGCTGCTTTAGCCTTAAAAGTGTATGATACGCTTGCAGGAGTCGGCAAATTAGATTCTTTTACTTATCATTCTAAAGAAAAATCAATAATCCTTGAGCCCTTGTTAACAAAGAAACATTTGTTAGGCTCATTTTTATATGCAGAATACCAAACGGATGATCATAGGTTGACATGGACTCTCATGCAATCAGCTATGAAAAAAGGGGCGATTTGTCTGAATTATGGAAAAGTTAATCAAATTAAGACAGATGAAAACCGTTCTGTAAGTGCTATTATTTTTGAAGATACCATTTCAGGTGAGACTTTTGAAGTAAAATCATTGGTGGTTGTAAATGCCGCCGGACCCTGGGTATTGGATGTTATTTCATTAGATGCATTTCCTCCACATAAACAATTACTCTTAAGTAAAGGCACACATATTGTTATATCTCATACTAAGTTTCCTCTACAACAGGCACTTTATTATGATGATTTTGAGAAAAAAAGAATGATTTTTGCTATTCCAAAAGGTAATACCACTTATGTAGGAACGACCGATTTAGAATATACGGGTGATAAGAATAATATATATTCATCCAGGTCTGAAATCAACTATTTAATAAAAACATTACAGTCAGTATTTCCCCAGCTTACCATCGACGTCTCAGATATTATATCCTCTTGGGTGGGGGTTAGACCCTTAATAAAAGAGCCTGGAAAAGAATCTACAGAGGTATCGAGAAAAGATGAAATTTTTGTTTCCCCTTCAGGACTTATTTCTATCGCCGGTGGCAAATTAACTGGCTTTAGAAAAATGGCTGAAAAGGTAGTAAATCTATTAGTTAAATCTCATTTTAAATATAAAGTTGGATTGAAAGAGCGTGGAATTACTAAAAATACATTGCTTGATGGTAATTCATTCAAATCAGAGTCGGAACTTTCTCAATATTTAATTAACCTAAAGGAGCAATTTAGCCAGCTCGGCTTTGAACCTGAATTAGCAGCCATTTTTATGAAAAGATATGGCGATAAAATGGATATTATAACTGGGTTATTAGATGTTAATCTTAACATGGTTGATGAAATAGAATGGCTCCTTGAAGCGGAAATAAAGTATGGAATTTACCACGAAATGATTTATTTTCCAACTGATTTTATTCAAAGGCAAACAGGTATGTTATGGTTTAACAGGCCTTTATGTATTTTGAAGAAAAATTTTATTATTGATATTTTTGCTCTTGAATTTAAATGGGACGAAAAAAAAATATCTTCGGAAAGGATGAAGTTAGACCATTTACTGGATTCTGTGCTTGAATTTAAAGATTAAATTACTGTATATTTATAAGAAAGATATGTTAAACTGTCAAAGAAATTTATTTTCCATACCTGATTCAATTCACTATTTAAATTGTGCCTATATGTCACCGCAACTAAAAACGGTGGAGGACATTGGACATTCCTCACTAAAGAGGAAAAATTCTCCCTGGGAAATGCAAATCATGGATTTCTTTGAACCTGTAGAAAAATTAAAGTCTCTGTTTGCCAGATTAGTTAATGCAAAGGATGCAAATAGAATTGCAATTATTCCATCTGCCTCTTATGGATTGAGTACCGTTGCAAGAAATTTACCATTAAGAGCAGGACAAGAAATTATTGTTGTAGAGGGGCAATTTCCCAGTAATGTCTATCCATGGAAAAGAGAGGCTGACGCAAAGGGCGCTCACTTGAAAATTATCTCCGCACCAAAGGGTGATAACAGAGGCGAAAATTGGAATACTAAAATATTAGAAGCCATTAATGAAAATACCGCAGCTGTTGCATTAGGCAATATTCATTGGGCTGATGGAACAAAATTTGACTTACTTGAAATAAGAAAAATAACTAATCAGTATGGTGCCTGGTTAGTAATTGATGGAACACAATCGGTGGGAGCTCTCCCGATTGATGTAGAGGAACTTAAACCTGAAGCCTTAGTTTGCGGAGGATACAAATGGTTGTTAGGTCCCTATTCTCTTGGAATGGCCTACTTTTCACCAGTTTTGGATCATGGTATTCCGTTGGAAGAAAATTGGATTAATAGATATGGGAGCGAGGATTTCAGCACCTTAGTCAATTATCAAGAAAACTATCAATCAGGAGCATCCAGATATTCTGTTGGTGAACATAGTAATTTTCAACTAGTCCCCATGCTAACAAAAGCCATTGAACAATTAATTGCCTGGGATCCTAAGGAGATTCAAAATTATTGCTATCGATTAAATGCGCCTTACTTAGATGAATTGAAGTCTATGGGAATATTTATTGAAAATGAAAAATGGCGTGCCTCCCATCTTTTTGGTTTACACTTGCCTGATTACATGTTGAATAAACCCATCCAATCTCTACTTCAACAAAATAATGTTTTTATTTCACGAAGGGGAAATGCTTTTAGAATTTCAATCCACTTGTACAACTCTGCCGCCGATATGGAAGCCTTAGTATTTTGCTTTCAACAGGTACAGTAGAATTTTATTGAAATACGTCTTTCTTTAACATTGATTTTATATTTTTGCAGGCTATGAAACTGAAAACTTTAGAAATTAAAGGCTTCAAAAGCTTTGCCAATCAAACTATTATTAACTTTAATGAAGAAGTTATTGGTATTGTAGGCCCTAATGGGTCAGGAAAGTCTAATATCGTTGATGCCATTCGATGGGTTTTAGGGGAGCAGAAAAGTAGAGAGTTGCGATTAGAACAAATGCAAGATGTTATTTTTAATGGAACAAAAAAAAGAAAACAAGCAGGTATAGCTCAAGTTACGCTAACTTTTGAAAATACAAAAAACTTGCTCCCTACAGCCTATAATACCGTCGCCATCTCCCGTTTGTTATATAGAAGTGGGGAAAGTGAATATCAGTTGAATGGCGTAAATTGCAGACTAAAAGATATTACCAATCTTTTTTTGGATACAGGAATTGGTTCAAATTCTTACGCAATCATTGCCCTAGGAATGGTCGATGATATTCTTGATGATAAGGAAGATTCAAGAAGAAAAATGTTTGAACAGGCGGCTGGTGTCTCTAAATATAAAATCAGGAAAAGAGAAGCTCTTTCAAAACTAAAGTCTGCTTCGGAAGATTTGGATAGGGTGGAGGACCTATTGCATGAAATTGACGGGAACTTAAAAAGTCTTGAAAAACAAGCTAAACGAACAAAAAAATATTTTGACCTTAAAAATGAATATAAAGAGTTAAGTATTGAACTTTCTTTACTCAAAGTTAGTGTATTGAAAAAACAATATGTTCATTTAAAAAAAGATATTGACGCTCTTCAAGATGATTATAAATCCCTCGATTTTTCCATTCAAAAGGAAGAAGCAGCATTAGAATTATTGAAAAAAACTCATTTAGATAAAGAAATCTGGATATCTGAACACCAGAAAAATTTAAATGAAATTATTTCAAATCTAAGAAATCTGGAAAATGAAAAAAAATTAACCATTCAAAGACAACAGTTTATCAGTGAAAATGAAAAAAAATTAGAAGAAGAAATTTTACACGCAGAAGATTTACTCTCAAGTCTTAAAAAGGAAATTGTTGAGGTGAATATTGAATTAAATTTGGAAAAAAGAGTTTCTATCAGGTTGGAACAAGAATTGGATGCAGCACAAAAGGAACTGGATGAAATTAAAGATAATCATGCTGAAGCTAAAAGCTTGATGGACAACATCCTTTTAGAGCAAAATAAATTTGAGAAATCAGTTGTAGATCTTGAAAAATTAAAAGCCGTAAATCAATCTCAAATTGATAATTTATCTAAAGCTAATGAAACACACCAAAATGAACTAAATCAGATAATGATCTCAATGGATTCATTATCCTCCGAAGTAGATAAACTACTTGTAGACGAATTAAAGCAACAAGAGTTTATTAAAGGAATAGATAATAAAGAACAAATTAGATTGGAAAAGTTAGCTCAACTTGAGATTCAAAAAGAAAATCATAACCAAGATTTAGTTGAAATTAGAAGGGAGTTAGATGCCAGTCGAAATGAATTAAAGTTAACTAAAAGTATGGTGGATAACTTAGAAGGTTTCCCTGAATCTATTCATTTTCTAACAAAACAAAAGGAATGGAACAACAAAATTCCTCTCCTTACAGATATTATATATGTTGACGAAAAATATAGAGTGGCAATTGAAAATTTTCTGGAACCTTTTTTAAACTATTTTGTCGTAAATGATTATCCAACCGCCCTTCAAGCTGTTGACACACTTATAAAAGCACAAAAAGGAAAGGCTAATTTTTTCGTTCTTTCTTCTTTTGAAACGTACATCTTACCATTAATTCCCCAAATATCATATCAAAGAGCCATTGATTTAGTGCAAGTTGATGAACCCTATTTCAAATTATGTAATTATCTTCTTGAGGGGGTCTACATGGTAGAACCTAATCAATCAATATCTCAACTTCCTGAAAGTAATTTAATTTTCCTACATACCAATGGACAATTAACAAATAGAAAACATAGTCTTTCAGGAGGTTCGATAGGCTTATTTGAAGGTAAAAAAATTGGAAGAAAAAAGAATTTAGTTTTCCTTGAAGAATCAATTAGTAAAAAAGAAAAAGATGAAGACAGAGCGGTCAATATTATTCATCAGGTAAAAAATGAAATCAGTGCGATTCTTGCCCTTAATAATCAAGTGGAGTTGTCTGAAGAAAAACAAAAACTTCAAAAAATTATTCAACAAAGAATAAGCACTCAATCAAGAAAAGAGGGTATTACCCAGTTTGTACAAGACTTGAGAATTAAAATGGAGGGAACCCAGAATCAAATCGAAACAGCAACCAGCCAATTAGAAAAAATAATAAGTTCTCTTGAAATTGATCGTCGCTTTCTTGATCAGGCTAAAGAAAAAATAGCCTTGACAGACGGAAATTTTAGGGGTTTAGCAGAAAGATTGAGTAACGTATCTACTCTTTATAACGATAAAAATATACAATTTTTGCGCCAGGAAAATAAAGTAGAAGGGTTTCAACGAGAGTTAAACAATAAGGAAAAGCTAATTATTGAAAGACAAAATACGATTTCTTCAAATAAAAACATTTTGCAAAAGTCAATGCAGGAAAATGATTATCTGACGGCAAATCTTACAAAATTTACTAATCAAATTCAAGAAATATTAACATTAAAATCATCAAGACAACTAAATATTACTGAAGCTGAAACTCAGTTTTTTGAAGAAAGAAATCAAATCGTTTCCTTTGAAGATCTTCTTCGAAAGCAAAATAAAGATAGACAAGCTAAACAGATTTCAGTAAATATGCTGAAGGAATCATTTAATGATACTAAATTTGAAATTAGTTCTCTTTCTCAAAGACTTAGAATTGAATTTGAAGTTAATGTAAATGATATTCTTAATATTGAACCTAAAGGATTAGGGTCGATGGAGGAACTTATCCCCCAAGTAGAAAAATTGAAAGCAAAATTGGATACCTATGGCGAGGTAAATCCATTAGCTATTGAAGCATTTGATGAAATGCAAGAAAGATACACCAATATTCTTACCCATAAGAACGATATATTAGACGCAAAATTGTCTTTAGAAAAAACGTTAAATGAAATTGAACAAACGGCTACTATTAGGTTTTTAGAAGCCTTCTCCCAAGTGAGAAGTCATTTTATTGAGGTTTTTAGAAATTTATTTACTGATGACGATAATTGTGATTTAATTCTCGTAGACCCCCATAATCCACTTGATTCAAAAATTGAAATTATTGCAAAACCTAAAGGTAAAAAACCACAATCCATCAGCCAACTATCAGGAGGAGAAAAAACGCTAACAGCGATTGCCTTATTATTTTCCTTGTATCTTTTGAAACCTGCGCCATTTTGTATTTTTGATGAGGTGGATGCTCCTTTAGACGATTCAAATATTTCAAAATTTAATAAAATTATCAAAAAGTTTTCAGGAGAATCACAATTCATTATTGTGACACATAATAAACTTACTATGGCTTCAGTACAAACCATTTATGGTGTTTATATGGAGGAACAAGGCGTATCTGGTATAGCACCCGTTGATTTAAGAGAATATCAAATTCAAGAAACTGTGGTCTAAAATTTTATTTCAATAATGGTTTCATAGTCTTGAACGATAATTGTAAACTATCATTTAATTTGTTAAATTCTGACCAAAGTGATTGTTTGTTACTTTCGTACACAGAGGGAAGATAATTATACTTAGCTTTTGTAGTTTTCATTGAAGTATTTTTAAACTTATCTTCGGAATAAATCCTCCTCAACTCTTTATTTAATTCGTACCTTAAATATTTCTCCAATTTAAGTTTTAAGGGTTCATTTAAGTTATTTTGAACCTGCAGTGTCATAATAAAATTCTTAGATATACAATCTTCTATATCAATAGTTACTTCTATCACTTTGGGAAAATTATTTAAAATATTTGAAGTAGAAAATTCTTGCATTTTAAAATAAGACAGGGGGATTAATCCTTTTACCCTAAAATAACAATCCTTATCGCCACGCTGAAACCCAGTAAAATAAAATGGTATGTCTTTAAAAGAAAGAAAAATGGGCCAGAATATAAATTTTTTGTCTTCATAACTTATCCACCAATATAATTCATTCTTGACACTTACATTTTCTTTAGCATTAAAACCATGAAAAGGTTTTATTTGAGTTCCCCCAATAATGTCATTCATATTGAAAAAAAATAAATACTTTAATGATGAAAAAATGTATTCCGGAGAATTAACAATTTTACCCGTTAATTTTAAACCAGCAGGTTTGTTCTTTTTATCTGCCGATGTAAAATTAAAGATTTGAAGCGGAGATTGATTTGGCATAGAAAAGAGATTCATTTCAAACCTACTAAAATCAAATTTTACAACAAAATTATTTAGTTTGTTTAAATTTCCTTGCCAGAAAATAGGCATATTTTTATGGTAAGCAATGCCATTTTTCAATTCAATAATATCCTTTTTTAAACTTACCTGAAAATTAATATTATTAAAATTCTGATCAGCACTTTTGATACTATCCATAAATACTTTACCAGTCACTTCCAATCTATCAGGTATAATTGATTGAATTGGGGGAACTGCCTTTTTTCCTATAATCGGAATGATTTTATCTATTAAACCAGTTTTTGTATCCTCTGGTATAACTTTTAAGGAACTTTGCGCTAATAAATCTGATGACGGTAAGATAAATGGAAACTGAGAAGCTCTAATATTCAATGTACCTTTCAAAATGCCGTTTTCAAATAAATAATTATCTAAATTATTTAATTTGCCTTTTGTACTTAGATTTATATTCTGGTATTTAAACCGTAGATTATTAATTAACAAACTATTAGATTTATAATTTCCATTTAGGTGAAATAAGTCAACAGATGCACCTTTATACAAGAGTTTTGATGTTTTAAAAATTATATTCACATCATAAGGAATAATCTTGGGAGATCTTATTTCTGCTTTTTTTTGAACGTCATTAGTCAAATTATTCTGTTTTAATATTAATTTTTCCCGTTGCAGATCGCTGGACACTATCCAATAATCAATATTAGTTTTATAAGCAGATACATTAAAAGAACCTTTCAGGGTTTTTAACGGACTAAAAATAGCCAGGATATTTGAAATATTTCCAGAAATACTCAAAGGATTACCATTATAGTTGCCTTTAATTAAAGGCAATGTCAGACCTTCTTTTGTTAAAATAGCACTTAAAGTTTTGATGGATACCCATTTATTTGATTCTGTCCATTTAAAGTCTTTTAATCCCAATATTCCATTCATTTTTACATTTTCATACATTTTATCATCAATATCAGACATTTTGCCTTGCATAAAAAGATTTGCTGTAAGTAAACCTTTTAAATCGTTACCAGAAAAAACAGGAAGATATTTTTGTAGAGAACTTAGATTTAATTCCCCTTGAACAAACCCATTTACATAAGGATCCAAAAAGGGATTTTTTAGATAAAGAGCTAATTTAAAATCCTTCCCTTCGACACAAGCCTCCATTTTTGGTATATGTAATTCAAGGTTTTTCAGATCATTTGAATCATTACAAATTGACATGTAAGATTGAATATCTGAAATTCCTTCATC
The DNA here is from genome assembly GCA_945878825.1 of Haliscomenobacter hydrossis DSM 1100. GTDB lineage: Bacteria > Bacteroidota > Bacteroidia > Chitinophagales > Saprospiraceae > BJGN01. The sequence goes on along the minus strand of CAMDWC010000002.1, from coordinate 31,873 downwards.
ATTAAAGTAATCTAAAATACTTCCGTTATTAATTTGTAGAAAACCATTAAAATTAGGATAGGTTCTGGGTGAAACTTGAAATGGGCCTTCAATATTCAGACCTAGATTAAAATCTCCCTTAATTTGCTTTAACTGAATAAAGGAAGTTTTCTCCAGCGAAGGTAGTAATTGAACTAACTCACTGAATTTGTTATCAGGTGCATAGAGATTTAAATCGTAATAATAGTCTGTTGGATTTTTCTTTATTAACCCCTTAATCTGCAAAGAAAGTTGATTAATCTTAATATCATTTTCCTTAATAACATATATTTTATTCAAATTATCAATATTAAAATCTATATCAAATAATAATTTAGCTTTATCCATTATTTTCGATGAACCAATGGAAATACTAACTTCGCTAGCCCTGGTTTTAGTCTTTAAGTTATAAAAACCAGTACTCAAATCACCTGAGCCTATATGAGATATACCATCTGCCTTAATATTAACTTTAGCATTTTCGTCTTCTAAAAATAAGAAGCCATTGATGATTTCTATAGATTGCAAAGCAAGATTAAAATTCATCTTGTCATTAGATAAACTATCCCCTGATTCATTAAATTCGTCAGCAAGAGGAACTTCGTAATTTTTTTGACCGGATGAGGAAATAAGAATGGTCAGTTTCGGTTCATAGAATCTAATGGATCTAATATAAATAGGTCTTGATTTATCAATAACAGACCATATATCCACTGCAATATCTATATATTTAACCCTTAACAATTCTGAACTCCCCAATGCTTTACTGCCCAGTGTAGTGAAATTTGAAAATCTCACGTTTAGAAAAGGAAAAGACCTAAACAAGGAAAAATCGACACTGGAGAAATTAACTTGTTCAATAATATTAATATCTATAGAGTTAATTACTCGAAGCGCCAAAGGTTTTCTAAATAAGATAGGAAGCGTAAAACTTAAAAGGATGAAAAACAAAAAGGCCATAGCAGAATATCTATAATAGGTGATACCCCATTTTAGCTTTATCCATGCTTTTGCGATATCTTTAAAATAGACAAATTGTACCTTAAGAAGGGTTATAATTGACTTCATAATAATTAACTAACGATAATTTTTAAGAGTTAGTTTAGTATACACATTTTCATGTGTATCTTTACTAAATTATTAAAACTTGTGCCAAAGCCAAACGTGAAAGAAAATAACAATTTCATTCTAATAGAGAATGACAAAGATTTAAAGTCATTTGCTGATGCCCATCAGCAGGTAAAACAAATAGGCATAGATACTGAATTTGTTGGTGAAAAAAGGTATAAACCTTTGATTTGTCTGATACAAACAGCATCTGATGTCGGAAATTATATTATTGATCCACTGGCAATATCAGATTTGACTCCTTTTCTTCGTATGATTGAAAATCCAGATATTCTAAAAATCACCCATGCTGGCGATAATGATTATCGGGGTTTCTATCAAAATTTCGGTATCCTACCCAAAAATACCTTTGATACTCAAATAGCGTCTGCTTTTTTAGATTTCAAATATCCCATTTCCTTTAAAAAATTAGTGGAAACAGAATTTAATTATCATTTAGACAAATCTCATACAGTAACTCAATGGGATAACAGACCATTGACAAGAGATCAGTTGCAATATGCATTAGATGATGTTTTACCTCTCATCGAGCTATATGAAAGAATGACTGAAAGGTTAACAAAAAATGGCAGAATAACTTGGGCACAAGAAGAATTTAAACAACTTGAATTGGTCAGTACTTATGCTAAATTGGTTGAAAATGAGGTGGTAAGCAATCCTATAATTTATTCTCTATCTCACAATGAAAGAATATTTTATCTCAGATTAATGGTTTGGCGGGAAAATGTAGCGAAAGAAAGGAATGTGAATAAAGATATGATCATACCGGCAAAATATATTCATACCCTGATTAAAGGTATTAAATCTGGTAAAAACTATTTTAAGGATAATAGAAGATTTCCCATCAATATCTCTAATGAATATTGGAAATTATTTGATGATTTTTACAAGGAAAGGCCTAAGGAAAACGAAACTTTAATACTTTCCAACATTGGAAAGGAACCAGAAGAGGATTTAAGAGAGGAGGCTATAATAGATTTAATTTATGGGGTTATTAAATATTACTGTATGGAAAATGGTATTTCATCCTCCATTGCATTTCCTAAAAATATGTTAAAACTTATGCGACAAAATGACGATTTACATGTTAATTTTTCAGGTGGGTGGAGATCGAATTTCTTTGGTATTGAATTTAACGAAATGCTTACACAGAAGAAGTCAGTTAATGTCATTTTTAAGAATGGTAAAATAATCATAGAATAAACATGGGGCTTAATGTGAAAGATGTAGCAGTTTCCCCCATTTTAACCATCGATAATTTATCTATATACCATAAGATTGATAAAGAAGATATACCCCTTTTAAACCAATTGTCTTTCACCATTTCAAAAAATGAAAGAATAGGACTGGTTGGTCATTCTGGATCTGGGAAGAGTATTACCATGAAAGCTATTCTTGATATACTGCCAGAAAACCTTTTTATTTCACAAAATAATCCAATTCATTTTCACAAAGATGAACATAAAAATGTAGTTTCTTTTATTCCACAAAATGCTCAATTAAACCTGAATCCTCTTATAACTATTGGAAATCAATTATTAGAATCGGTAGATTTGGTAAGTAAATTATCTACAAAAAAGGGAAAATACGATCAATGTAAAGAATGGCTTAAAAAAGTTGGTTTAAATGATGTCAAAAGAATTTTTGATTCATATCCACATGAATTATCTGGTGGTCAATTACAGCGAATAACAATTGCTATGGCCTTAATTCAAAAGCCATCCTTAATATTAGCGGATGAACCTACCACAGCACTCGATCCAATCCTTCAGCAACAAGTTCTTACATTACTCTTTACCTTGGCAGATAGTATTAAGGCAGGTGTTCTAATTATAAGCCACGATGTTCATCTTATATCAAAATGGACAAATACTTTGATTTATTTAGATAAGGGAAAAAAAGTTGATTTTATCCCTCCATATCAGTTAAAACCCGCAGAACAAATTAAAGAAGATGATAGCAAAGAAATATTATTAAGCATCAAAAATTTGACCGTTAAATACAAAAAAGGTTGGCTCCGTCCTACTTTTTTTACTGCTCTGTCAAATATTTCACTTACTATCAAAAAAGGAGAAAGCGTAGGAGTCATAGGAATTTCTGGTTCTGGAAAAAGCACTTTGGCTAAATCAATCTGCGGACTTATTCCTCATTACGAGGGAAACATTGTTTTTAATAATCAACAGAATAGGGTACAAATGATTTTTCAGAATCCATTATTCTCCTTAAATCCTAAATTTCGCTTAGTCGACACCTTGAATTCGTCCCTGAAGACTTTAAAAAATAAAAGTTTGTTAGCCAGGAAAAACCTTATTGAAATGTTAGATTTAGTTGGTTTGGATGAATCATTTTTATCCAAATTCCCTCATGAATGTTCCGGTGGTGAACAGCAGCGGATAGCCATTGCCAGAGCCATTTGTGTGAATCCAAGTTTATTAATATTAGATGAATCGCTGGCAAGTTTAGATATAGAAAGACAAGTATCTATTGTAAATTTGCTAACAGAAATTCGAAGTAAAACAAATATTTCAATGCTGTTTATATCTCACGATATAAATATGGTTATGGCAGTGTGTGAATATATTTATGTTTTGTCTTCAGGGAATGTTGTAGAATCAGGAAAAACTAAAGAGCTTAGGAAATACCCAAAATCTGAAATTACAAAAAGACTTCTATCACATTTATAGCTTTTAACTTGCAACCTTTTTAAAAATTAATTAGTCTTTGATTGTATATTTATGAAAAATAAAGCATAATAAAATGAAAAAGGAGTTTAATGGTGAAACCTCATTGCTAATAATACTAATAATATTAAGTAGTCTTAGTTATTGGTATTTACATGAAAATAAACCATACCTGGATAATACGCAACTTAAAAACAAAATAGATTTAACTTTGAAAGTGGAGGACAAAGACAATAATATATCTAAATCAGTTGATTTTATTGATCAAAAATTTATTAAAAAATCAATTGAAATTATCAAAGAGTGGCTACCTGTTAATTAATTCCATTTAACCCCTTTTACTTTTGTCCAATATCTGATGAGTCCGCTCACTGTCATGAAACTTGGATTAGCCAGGCCGTATCTCGTAATTACCATTTCATCCAATTTGTTTTCTATCCATAATTTTTCAACCATAGCCTGAAAGGAGTCAATAATTATACTTATATCCGAATGAGTTTCCATTTCCTTCAAAACCCATTCTGAATATTTTAACAGAGTATTTTCAAGGATAGTCAGATGTTCTTGAACAGGCTTTTTCACTAAGCCAAAATGGGTTAGATAAAGAAATTTAGGATTAACCTTTTTAATCAACCCAATAGATGAGCACCAATCTTCAATATGAATATCAGGCGGAGGACAAGGTGGAACCACAGGACCATCTCCTATGCAAACTCCTGCCACATCACCTCCAAAAACGATATCATTCAAAGAAAAAGCGATATGATGAACAGCATGCCCCGGAGTATGGATGGCTTTAATTTCAAATTCCCCTAATTGTATACACGCTAAATGCATAAGGGGAACAAGTTTATCTGATGGAATAGGTTCCATAACGCCCCATAATATCTCCATAGAAGCACCGTAAATTCTAACGGCAGATCCCCATAATTTTTCAGGATTATTTAAATGAGGCAAACCAGCTGGATGAACATAGATAATAGCTCCATGTTCTGCAAATTTCCAGGCTGCACCAGCATGATCAAAATGAATATGAGAAATAAAAACATGCTTAATGTCCGAAATAACATAACCTATTTTCTCTATTTCCATTTTGAGTGTATGAAAGGTAGAATAAGGACCGGTTTCAAATAAAATGGGACCTATGTCAGATTCCAAAATAAATGCAGCAATTGACTCTGAGAAGCCTTGAAATTTTAAATCAATAATATGAACCATATAAAATTATTTAGAACCAGTTATCCGCTTTATTGCCATTAAGATATGATTTCACATCTATTGGCTTCTTACCAGGAATTTGAATCTTGTCGAGAGAAATGTAACCATCTCCAGTTCTTAAATAAATAAATGTCTTGTCATCACTAAGATAGAGTTTATCTTTAAAATCTATCTTAAGTTCCTCCACATGAGCAGCTAGAATTTTTATTTCACCCAATGTTGATGCTACCCATGCGCCCGGAAACGGACTTAATCCACGGATTAAATTAATTACATCTAATGTTGAATTTGATAAATCAATCCTGCCTGTTTCATGCTGTAATTTAGGAGCCATTTTACTAGAACCCTTTCCTTGAGGAATAGGGACAAAGGAGGAATCCATAAGATTTTTTAAAGAATCAATCACAAGATTTGCTCCTAACAACATTAAATGATCGTGCAAAGAACCAGCATTATCTTCAGGCAAAATGTATATGGATTTAGACAGAATAATAGGACCTGTATCAATATCTTTTCTTATAAAGAAAGTAGTTACGCCCGACGTAGTTTCCCCATTTATTAAGGCCCAGTTAATGGGTGCAGCACCACGATAATCAGGTAACAGAGAAGCATGTAAATTAATTGTCCCCAAATGAGGTAGACTCCAAAGTACTTCAGGAAGCATCCTAAAAGCTACTACAATAAACAGATCCGGTTTTAAATCTTTTACCGTATGTAAAAAAGCTTCACTTTTAAGATTTACAGGCTGTAAAACCGGGATATTCAAGGCTAAAGCAGCATCTTTAACGGCTGAAATCAACCATTCTTTTTTTCCTCTTCCACCAAGTTTATCTGGTGCTGTAATTACTGCTGGGATAGTAAAACCTGAATCATTGAGTTTCAAAAGGGTAGGGACAGCAAATGCCGGAGTGCCCATGAATATAATACGCATTTTTTAGACTAAATTTAATAATTTAACGAAGCTAATAAATTTTAGTTCTATACTCTTTCTTATATTACGATAAAAATGGAAAAATTCAACTTACCACTGACAAACGAAATTACTTTATCTGGCTTAAAATGGGAAGTAGATAACCCAAAAGCAAATTTAATGCTTGTTCATGGAGCCGGAGAACATGTCGGAAGGTACGATCATTGGGCCAAATTATTTAATGATCAACAAATAAATGTTTACGGCGTAGATCATTATGGACATGGAAACAGCCCGGGTGCGAGAGGACATATACCAAATTACGCCTTTTATTTAAATGAAATTCAGGTATTAAAGAAGATGCTTGATGAGCGAGCTGATAAATTACCACTTCTGTTATATGGACATAGCTTAGGTGGAAATATTGTTCTTCATTGGATTATTGAACATGAAAAATCCGTAGATTATGTCATCGTTTCAGCCCCATGGATTAAACTAAAACTGGTTCCCCCTCCATGGAAAATATCTTTGATGAAATGGCTTAGTGGTATACTGCCAGCATTAAGTCAAGGGAATGAATTAGATCCAGATTGGCTGTCCAGAGATAAAATGGTTGTTGAACGTTATATTAATGACCCTTTAGTTCATAATAAAATTACCCTTTCGGCAGCAAATATCCTTTTTCAACGGGCAGAAATATTAGATAAATACAGTAAGCAAATAAGTGATAAAATATTAATCATTCATGGTCTTGGTGATAAAATAACTGATGCCACCGCCAGTAAAGCTTTTGCTTCAAGAACAGGCATTGAATATTACGGTGCAGAAAGACTTTACCATGAGTTACACAATGAACCGGAACAAATAGAAATATTTAATTATATTTGTAATTGGTTAAATAAAAACGAGTTATAGTATCATGCCGAAACGGTTTCCATTCTATCCACAACTTGAGGCAATGGATTGCGGATCAACTTGCTTGCGCATGATTGCAAGGTTTTATGGACGGTACTATTCATTAGATTATTTAAGGGAGATAAGTAATACAGGAAAAGATGGTGTTTCACTTTTAGACCTCAGCGAAGCTGCTGAATTAATAGGCCTTAAAACCTTAGCTGTCGAAGCAGATATTATTCAATTACAAGATGTTATACCTAAACCCTGTATAATAAACTGGGGAAGTAATCATTTTGTTGTCGTTTATCACCAGGATTCAACTAATGTGTGGATTGCAGACCCAGCAAAAGGAAAGTATAAACTAAATAATGACGAATTTCTGACCAAATGGATTGGGGCGGATGCAACGGTTGAAAATTCAGGCATCGTTTTAATCTGTCAGAGTACGCCAAATTTTTATATTTTCAATGGAAAGGAACCTAAAAAGGGTAGCTGGCAATATGTGCTAAATTATTTTTACCAATACAAGGCACTTATTTTTCAGATAATTATAGGACTATTCTTAGGAAGCACCCTCCAACTACTGTTTCCGTTTTTTATAAAAAGTGTTGTAGATATAGGTATCAATAATAACGATTTATCTTTTATTTCATTAGTACTTATTGCTCAACTTATTTTATTTATCAGCCAGATATCTGTTGAATTTATTAGAAACTGGAATATTTTACATGTAGGTAGTAGAGTAAATATTAGTTTATTATCTGATTTTCTTATAAAGTTAACAAAACTTCCATTTAGGTTTTTTGATACAAAATTGCCTGGAGATTTAATTCAACGTTTTAATGACCACGAAAGAGTACAAAAGTTTTTAAGTTCTACTTCTTTGATTTCTATCTTTTCATTGCTAAATCTCTTGGCTTTTGGAGTGGTACTTTTGTTTTGGAATAAAGCTATTTTCACTATTTTTATCATAGGATCATTACTAAATATTGTTTGGGTTTTAGGCTTCATGAAATGGAGAAAAAGCCTAGACATAAAAAGATTTGAATACAACAGCGATAATCAAAATAGCATCAATGAAATGATTTCGGGAATGCAGGATATTAAGTTATTTAATGCTGAAAAGTTAAAAAGATGGTCTTGGGAAAAAATTCAAGCAAAATTATTTAATACAGAAGCAGAAAATCTAAAACTTGAACAAGTTCAGAGAGCTGGCGCCTTATTTTTTAATGAAACAAAAAATCTATTTATTATTTATTTGGTTGCAAAGGGAGTTCTGAATGCAACATTGACTTTAGGCATGTTAGTAGCTATTCAGTATATCATTGGTCAACTGAATACTCAAATTAATCAATTAACAGAATTTTTAAAATCTATGCAAGATGCTAAAATCAGCCTGGAAAGAATTGGTGAGATACACCTTAAAGATAATGAAACAATTATTGAGGAAAATACTAATACCCTTCCTTTTGAAGGAAATATCGTTTTGGAGAATGTAAATTTTAGCTATGCTGGTGTCAATGCTTCGCCAAATATTAAGAATATAAATCTAGTAATTCCTAAAGGTAAAATAACAGCTATCCTTGGTCCAAGTGGTAGTGGAAAAACTACGTTATTAAAAATTTTACTTAATCTTTATAAGCCAACCGAAGGAAATATAAAATTAGGTGAAATAAATTTATTATCTATAAATCCCAGATTGTGGCGTAGTAGTATTGGCGTGGTTATGCAAGATGGTCATCTTTTTAGTGATAGCATTGCCAAAAATATTGCTCTGGGCGAAGAAATTATTGATAAGAGCAAACTTCAATTTTCTGCAAAATTAGCTAACTTACAATCTTATATTGAGAATTTACCTCTGGGTTATAACACTATTATTGGCCCCGAGGGACAGGGCCTTAGTCAAGGGCAGAAGCAGAGAATTCTTATAGCCAGAGCAGTTTATAAGGAACCCGATATTCTCTTCTTTGATGAGGCTACCTCATCTCTTGATACCTACAATGAAATGTTAATTTTGGAAAATATAAAGGCTGCTTTTAAAAATAAAACCATTATTATCGTTTCACATCGCTTAAGCACCGTTTTAAAAGCTGACCAAATTGTTGTTATGGAGGATGGGGAAATGCTTGAATGCGGATCACATGAAGAACTGACTTTTGTCAGAGGCGCCTATTATCAATTAGTTAAAAATACTTTGGAACTAGGATTTTAAATGAAAAGTGAAAAAAATAAAGACTATCGAAATGAAGAAATTCAGGAAATTTTAGGAACTCCTCCTGGATGGATACTAAGATTTGGTACCTTAATTTTTTTAATTGTTATCGTCCTTTTAATCTGGCTGTCCTACTGGATTCAATACCCTGATGTTGTTGAAAATGAAATCATTGTGTCATTTAATGACCCACCAACAAAACTAATATCACCCAAATCAGGCTATATAAATGAGTTGCATACCAAGCACAATCAAAGGGTAAGGAAAGGACAATTATTAATTTCTTATAATTCTGAAGCTGATTATTTAGATGTTCTGTCTCTTTATGAAAAATTACAAAGGATTAAACTCACAAATCAGAGCTCTATTATATCCTTTTCATTGACTGAAAACTATAGTATCGGTGAACTCCAAAAATATTTATTTCAATTTTTAGATAAACAAAAACAATATAATTTAAGGACAAATGAAGGGGTAGAAATAGCAAATAAAACAGAAAAAAAAAGGCAAATCATATCTTTAGAAAATGGGATTCAATATTCATTGAATCTTAAAGAAAATTTGTCAACTCAGATTGAAAATATACAGATTCAGATGAAAAATGAAGAAGCCATGGTGAAAATGGATAAATTATCGCAATCTGAATTAAACAAAACAAAAGATAAATTAACCGTTCTTGCTACTAATTTAAACGCAACAGAAGCCGAAATTAAAGATAAACAATTTAAAATTAGTAATTTAAAGTCAGATTTAATTAACTTAAAAGCTGGAAGTGAAAAGGGTAGGGAGGTTGCACTTTTAGAAATGAATGCAGCATTTGTGCAACTTAAATCTAACGCATCCCAATGGATTTCCTTACATTTAATCAATTCACCCTCAAATGGTACCGTTCAGGTTACGAACAAATTTCTTAAATCAGGCCAATATGTTAATAAAGACGAACCCTTATTGATGGTTATTCCTCCGCAATCCAATAAAATGAAAGGAATCATGAATATACCATTTACTGAAAGTGGGAACATCCGAAAGAATCAAACGGTTTTAGTCAAATTAAATAGTTATCCATCTTCAAAATATGGCATCATACAAGGAAAAGTGGCAACGAGTTCAAGTATAGCTTTAGAGGAAAATAAAAAGTTAGTTTCTCCGGTAACCGTTTATTTTAGAAATGGACTGGTTACATCAACTGGTTTTAAAGTATCGACAAAAAAGGAACTTTCAGGTACGGCGAGAATTATCACACAGAATAAAAGATTCATTCAGCGATTATTCTAAATGATGTTGAGAAAAATTACTTAACATAATGTAAATTATCTGATTTAAGATAATAAAAAATCCTCCGGTATTAAATATCCCCGGAGGATTCTTTGCTTTTTCAGCTTACCATTTCAGAAATATTAACTTTCTATCGTCGCGTTAATATTTTCTGTAAGTTCCTTCGAAATGGCATTCTTAGTGACGCGTATATAAACCTTAGGTGAAACCTCTAAAGTTACAATACTGTCCTCAATCTTAGATATTCTACCAAGTATTCCACTACTTGTTACCACATCTTTGTTCTTGTCTAAACTTTCTTGAAATAATTTTTGTTCTTTCTGGCGTTTTGCTTGTGGTCGTATCATTAACAACCAAAATACTAAAAACATAGAAACAATAAAAATGAGGTTTATCCATGACGATGAACCTGTTGTACTGGCTTGAAGTAAAAAAAACATAGCTTTATGATTTATAATTTAGTTTTTTGATTTGACAATACCCTCTAAATATAGTAATGTTTCCACAGGAAATGTATTGGCTACCACAGTAATTAGTTTTCTCTGTTTATTTATTTTACCCTCACTATTAAATTTAACCCTTATCCACCCTCCCCTACCTTGTTCAATCATACCCTTTGGCCATTCATGAACAATACATCCGCAGGTACCATAAACATCAAATATATATAGTGGATATTTTCCTGTATTCAAAAATCGATAAGATTTTTTACTATTTCCCCTTCAATTATGCTGCCGAATGAAGTAACGGTCTCTTCAAATGTAATTTTTGCTACTTTTGATGTATTTAATCCTTGCTCACCGAGTGGATTTCTTATAATTTCAGAAGGAGTCAATTCCCTGCCCATCCTTATTTCTTCGACCCTTTTTCTATGCTTCTCATTTTCCTCATTTTTATGGCATCCAACTATGGATAAAACCAGTAAAAGCGATAAATACAACCAAATTTTACTCATTCTTCTTATTTAATTTGGCAAAAATAACGATTTTTCAACAATGAATTTCAGTTCCTTATTAATTACTATATTTTTTTATAATCTTTAGGAAAAAATACATATACTCACCTGATTATGGAAAATATTTACCTCTTAGGTTTCATGGGTTCTGGAAAATCCTTTTTAGGAAGATATTTATCAGAAAAGTTTAATTTGAATTTCTTAGATCTGGATAAGTTTATAGAAGATACTTTGAATTTGAGTATACTAGATATTTTTAGTAGCATTGGCGAAGAAAAATTTAGGGAAAATGAAGCAAATTTATTAAGGAAAACGGTTGATTTTAGACAATATATAATATCCTGTGGAGGAGGTACCCCATGTTTCCAAGAAAATATGAATTGGATTAAAAACCACGGAATATCCATTTATTTAAAAACATCAGAAGAAGTATTATTTGAAAGATTAAATAACCAAAAAGAAGGACGACCATTAATAAGTAGTATGTCAGATGATGACCTTAAAAATTTTATTTCAATTAAACTTTCTGAAAGGGAAAAATTCTATGAGCAGGCTGATTACATATACCTACAATGGCAGGATGAAAGTACCCCTGTTGCTTTAGAAAAATTTATTGCAGCTAAATTACAAAGAAGTAGACCATAATTTAATGGTTGGACCATGCCACTTTATAATAATGATTTATTAACCTTCGTTAAAAAATTTAAAACTGACTGTTGTATTAAATAGCTTGATGATTGAATGGTTGAATAACCATTTCAGAGACTACCGCAGAAGAAGGTTGTTGGCATAAAAACCAAATGGTTTTTGCTGCTTCTTTAACTGCTATCATTTTATCTCTTTGAACTTTTAAGTCAATGTTATCCCAAAATGGAGAGTCAACGCCCCCCATATAGATATTAGTTATCCTTATTTCAGTTCTTTTTAACTCCTCTCTCAGAGATTTCATCATACCATTTAAACCATATTTTGAAGCTGCATAAGCGGCTGCTCCAGCCATGGGTGTTTTACCTAATACACCTGGGATATTTATAATAAGTCCTTTCTTTTGTTCTTTCATTTTTGGTAAAACTGCTTGAACCAAACTGAAAGCCCCTACAAGATTTACATCAAGTGAATCTTTAAAATCTTGAATACTTAATGATTCAAAAGATTTTATGATACCAATACCCGCTGCATTGATGAGTATATCTATGGCTGATCCTGTCATAGACTGAATATTTTCCACCATTTGATGAATACTTTCTGTAACTTTTAAATCAACAACGAATCTATTATTGACAGGAATACCTATTGAATTACAAATATCATTTAAACTTTCTTTATTTCTTCCAGTAACAAAAACTTTTGCTCCAGATTGATGCAAAAGTTTACATGTTTCTGCTCCTATACCACCAGTACCACCAACGACAAGAACAATTTTATTTAATAAAGTTTCCATTTAAATATTTGTTTGAATAGATTGGTAAAAAGAATGTCTAACATTTTCTTTCTTGAAATCACCACCAAAATCAGATGTTACAGTGGTACATCCCTGATGCTCTATACCTCTTGCCTGAACACAAAAATGGACAGCCTCAATGTAAACCGCCACACTATCAGTTTCGAGAACTTGCCTTAATGTTTCAGCAATTTGTCTGGTTAATCTTTCCTGAACCTGAGGACGTCTGCTATAATAATCCACAATTCTATTTAACTTAGATAAACCGATGACTTTATCCCCTGGTTTGTAAGCGATATGGGCTTTACCTATAATGGGTAAAAAATGATGTTCACAAAATGATTGAACGGTTATATTTTTTTCCAGCAAAACCTCTTTGTAGCCAAATTTATTCTCAAATAGAGACATATCCGGCATGTTTCTAGGGCTTAAACCACTAAAAATTTCCTTAACGAACATTTTAGCTACCCTACCCGGAGTACCTTTAAGAGAATCATCTGACAGATCCATACCTAAAGTTTCCATAATTTCTTTAAAATGGTGTTGAATCTTCACCAACTTTTCAGCATCTGATTTATTTAAATATTCAGTATTTACAGGTGTTTCTATCGAAGTAGTTTGATGGGAATCACCCAATTCATCTAACCAATTATTCTCATCAACGAGGTAAGGATGGTTTGTTCCATTTTTCTTTAGAGGTTCATTCAGATTTTTTAACTCCTGATCGATCATTTTTGGACTTTTAAGAAATGATAAAAATAGAAAACGCTCACTTCTTATAAAGGTTCATAATGTAATGAAAGGAAACTTAGATTATTAAACTAGAGTCCTTATATTTGTGAAAATTTTTAAGAATAAAAATCTCAAAAACAGGTTAATGAAGTACGATTTAATTATCATTGGTACAGGTCCAGGCGGCTACGTTGCTGCTATAAGAGCGTCACAACTTGGCATGAACGTTGCTGTAGTTGAACGAGAAAACCTTGGTGGTATCTGTTTAAACTGGGGATGTATTCCTACAAAAGCTTTATTAAAGAGTGCTCAAGTATTTGAATATGTAAAACATGCTTCAGACTATGGCATCCAACTAAGCGAGGCAAAAGCCGACTTTCCTGCTATGATCAAAAGATCAAGAAGCGTTGCAGATGGCATGAGCAAAGGAATACAATTCTTACTAAAGAAGAACAAAATTACTGTATTAACTGGTGAGGGAAGTTTAGATTCAGCTAACACGGTCAATGTAACTGATTCAAACGGAAAAGCTACTATGTATGAGGCAAAAAACATTATCCTGGCAACTGGTGGCAGAGCTAAAGCATTGCCTAATGTACCTATTGACGGAGAAAAAGTAATAGAATACAGGAAAGCTATGACGTTACCAACTCAACCAAAAAGATTAGTTGTTATAGGCGGTGGTGCCATTGGTGTTGAATTCGCTTATTTCTATCAAACTATTGGCACTGAAGTCACCATAGTTGAATTTCTTGAACAAGGAATGCTGCCACGTGAGGATGTTGAAATTTCAAAGGAAATGACTAAAATTTATTCCAAAAAAGGAATAAAAGTACTTGGAAATACCTCTGTAGAGTCAGTAGATATCAAAGGAAAAGAAGTTTTAGTAAAAGTTAAAGATAGAAAAACAGGAAACTTATCTGACATTGCCTGTGACATTGTTCTTTCCGCAGCTGGGGTAATGCCCAATATTGAGAATATTGGCTTAGAAAAGGTTGGTGTTATCCTTGATAAGGGTTTAGTAAAAGTAGATGAATTTTATCGAACGAATATACCCGGCGTATTTGCTATTGGCGACATAACCGGAGGTCCGGCACTGGCCCATGTGGCAAGTGCCGAGGGAATCACCTGCGTTGAAAAAATGGCTGGGCATCATCCAGAACCGATAGATTACCATAATATTCCTTCTTGTACCTATTGTGTACCTGAAGTAGCCTCAGTGGGAATGACCGAAGAGGCGGCCAAAGAAGCAGGTTACCAGCTTAAGATTGGTAAATTTCCTTTCTCTGCATCGGGTAAAGCCTCTGCTGCTGGAGATAAAAGTGGATTTGTTAAACTTATTTTTGACGAAAAATACGGGGAACTTTTGGGTGCCCATTTAATAGGACAAAATGTCACTGAGATGATAGCCGAGCTTGTTTCCATAAGGAAATTGGAGACAACGGGTCATGAAATTATTAAAACCATTCATCCACACCCTACCATGAGTGAGGCAATTATGGAAGCCGCCGCGGCCGCCTATGGTGAGGTAATTCACCTATAATCTATTAATTTGTTATTTATAAAAAGAAACGCTTTGATAACTGTCAAAGCGTTTCTTTTTTCAATAAAAATTCCTTACTATTGATAGTAATTATTTATTAAATTCTAACCATTACAATGTATGAACGAATTAACCTTATTGGATTGGATAATTTTCGCGTCCTACGGTGTACTAATAATGTCCATTGGATTATGGGTATCGAGAGACAAAAAGGGACATGAAAAGAATTCTGAAGATTATTTTTTGGCGGGTAAATCGCTTCCATGGTGGGCTATTGGTTCCAGTTTAATTGCAGCAAATATTTCTGCTGAACAGTTTATAGGAATGTCAGGTTCAGGTTTTGCCATAGGTTTAGCCATTGCTTCTTATGAATGGATGGCTGCCCTAACATTATTAATAGTTGGAAAATACTTTCTTCCTATTTTTATCGAAAAAGGTCTTTATACTATTCCACAATTTATTGAAAAACGATTCAGCACACAGCTAAAAACTATTCTTGCTCTGTTTTGGCTTGCTTTATTTGTATTTGTTAATCTCACCGCTGTATTATTTTTAGGCGCAAAAGCATTAGATACCATTATGGGTAATGGCGATGGTTCCTTATTCATGATCAGTATCATTGGTCTGGGATTATTTGCAGCTTCCTATTCCCTTTGGGGAGGACTATCCGCTGTTGCATGGACTGACGTAGTTCAGGTAGTTTTGCTTATCATTGGCGGAGCAATAACTTCAATTATAGGATTACAACAACTTACACCAGATGGTGGAATATTAGATGGCTTTAACCATTTAGTTACCGTCGCTCCTGAGAAATTCTCCATGATTATTACTAAAGGTGAAATAATAACACCTGATGGAAAAGATGCGTGGTGGGATTTACCAGGCATTGCTGTTTTAGTGGGCGGAATGTGGGTAGCTAACTTATATTATTGGGGCTTTAACCAATATATCATTCAAAGAACTTTTGCTGCAAAATCATTAAAAGAGGCACAAAAAGGAATTGCTTTCGCCGCTTTTTTAAAAATGATTCTTCCTTTTATTGTTGTTTTACCAGGTATCATCGCTTTTGTTTTGAATGCCAGTCCTGAAGGTGTTCTTCTTCCTGACATGTTGGATCCTTCGTTTAAAAGACCTGATGGATCCATTATAAATGACAATGCAGCACCCTGGTTAATCCAAAAATATGTACCAGCAGGCTTAAAAGGGCTGGTTTTAGCCGCTTTAGCTGCTGCCATTGTATCATCATTGGCATCTATGTTAAATTCTACCGCCACCATTTTTACGATGGACATATATAAACCTATTATTAATAAGATGGCCTCAGAAAAACAAATGGTTAATGTTGGTCGGCTTTCTGCCGCCATTGCATTAGTTATAGCCATCTTAATTGCACCTATGTTGGGAAACTTAGGTCAAGCCTTTCAATTTATTCAAGAATATACAGGTATTGTAAGTCCGGGTATCCTTGCTGTTTTTGTAACAGGGTTATTTTGGAAGAAAACCAAAAATAAATCCGCTATTTTAGGTGTGATGGCCTCTATTCCAATCGCTATGTTTTTTAAAGTTGGTCCCAATAGTTGGTCTGATCTACCTATTTTTGTGATTTTACCTTTCATGCATCAAATGATGATAACTTGTTTGGCTTCTATAGCTGTAATAGTTATCTCAAGTGAAATTGAAGGAAAAGGTCAACCAGATGAAAAGCAGATTATTTTAAAGCCTGGCATATTTAAGACCTCTGAATCTTTTAATATTAGTTCAGCCATTATTCTATTAATCTTAGCCTTTATTTATACTGTTTTTTGGTAATTGGTACTTTAAGAGAAAATCTGAAGGTGATAAAATTATTTATCATCTCCAGATTTTCAATACCAACTATAAGATAAAGATGCCTCTATGGAACTTCCCAATTGATATATCGATTTACCAAAGGGGACATCGTAAGCAATGGAAATTTTAATTTGATTATCAAACAATCCTATCGTTTTTCCCGCAAGAAATCCAACCTCAAAATGAGAAGTTGCACTAGATGAAACACCTGCACCGAACCAAAAAGTTTGATTGTGCTGATACCTTAAATTCCCATCCATTACAGGAAGTTGACCAGGCAAATATCGAATCCATGCGGATAGGTCCAAAATGGCTGATTCATCACCTAATCCAAAAAAATCAAAAGGTAGGTATAACCCGCCAACAGCATAAACATGTCTGAATCTCTTGATGAAAAATAATTCCTTCCCCGAATCCATTGATTTAAACTTTGCAGTTAAATTCATAAATTGGGGAAAAGAAAGTCCTAAATAATATTTATCTTCATTTCTGTAATAAATCCCAATATTCATATCAGGTAAATAGGTGGAGGTAGGAATGATGTCAGGTTCTGCGATGGGAAAATCAGCGCCATTTATTTTTGAAAAATAGTTTATCGCACCGGCAGAAATCCCAAAACTTAAAAATTTCTCTTCTCTTCTACTCAACCTAAGTTTATAGGCATATTGCAGATAAACCCCATTATTACCTAATAAACCTATTTTATCAGAAACCAGTTGTAGTCCAAAAGTGCTGTTTAAATTATCATTTACCCATTCAGCATTCAGAACATTAGTATTTGGAGCATCCTTTATATTTAGTCCAATGCCAAGATATTGAAATCGAGAACTAGCTGAAACTGTAAAGGGATATTCAGCCAGAATATTGTTATTTGAAACTGCCGCAGGATTTATAAGGTTCCAATGGTCTCTATATAATGTGAATGGCGTAAGTTGTTGACCATCTATTTCAGATGCCAAGAATAAAAAAAAGATGAAAAGTATGCGCGCATACCTGTTTGATAATTCCTTTATCATACTAATTATTCCATCAAATAAATGATACCATTTTGTACTACTTTTTCATTATTTTCAATTTCTCCAATTAAAGAAAAATAGTAAGCACCTGCAGGTAATTTAAGTTGATTTTTAGATAAACCATTCCAATTTCCAACAATTTCTCCTTTTTGTAATTGTAAGAATTCTTCTTTAAAAACTACTTTACCCCACCTATCGAAAATATTTAATTTAGCACTGTACATAGGTCTTGCAGCTTCAAACTTCCATACAGGATTATTATAATTTGGCCTTAATCCAATCGTAGGATAAATTAATGTCCTTAAATTATAAGTTACATTTAATATAACTTCCGCGCGATCACAATTATTGGAGCAATTCCCCGTGGTATCTGTATTGCATACTTCGTATACAAATTTAAAAGATTGATCTTCCGAAATATTTGGATCGCGGGAATAAGTAAAAAAACCTTCTTTGTTAATAATCAGGTTTCCAGCGGATGGTTTTGATATTAAATTAATTTTTAAAAATGAGGGAGGAATACCATTCAAATCATCATTCTCAAGAAAATCAAACAATGCCGTATTTTTTACATCATCTAAATTTACCGTATCGTTCTTTAATATTGGCTTTGGAACATAATAAACTAAAAGAGAATCTGTTATAATACAATTTCTTGTAACGACGGTCCATAAAAAGTTATTCCTCCCCGGAACCAAACCTTTAACCATGGTATATTCGTCTTGAGGGGAACCAATAATTGCTGAGCTACTTGTTAACCATTTTCCAATGGCATTTGAAGGCATATTGGCTCTGATAAAAACGGAATCTTTACCACAAACTGATTTATCAGGTTCTGTATAAATTTCATTTATATCTTTAGAAAAATTTATTGGTATAGGTCCAAAAGCATCTGACGTGCACTTTTCACTATTTAAACGCACATAATAATTACCAATATCCTTTTTTTCAAATTTAGGAATAGTAAGGGAAGGAGTTAAGGTATTAATAAATCCCTTAGGCGTTTGCCAAATATAAATGAAGCCATTATCCTGTTTATTTGTTTGCAATGTAATACTGCTACCGGGACAAACCAAGGTGTCAGATACGGCTATTTTAATGGGTGTTTCAGGTGTTGCCAGCAATTTAACAGGAGTGCCTGGAGCAATAGAAAGACATGGATCATTTAAATCTAATGAACCATCTGATAACTTTCTACCTATAGCAGCTGAAATATAATAAGTTTCTCCTGCTATCATTCCTGGATAATATTTTATATTTCCAGTGGTATCCAAACTTAAAATCTGATTCCCTAAATTTATACCCGGACTATTATGTAAAATAAACCAACGACCATTATTAAGACCTAATTTCTGATTGCTTGCATCGTATTTAGATTGTCTGACCTCATTTTTACATATAGAAACCAAATTCACATCCATAACCCCTACTTTAGCTTCACAATTACATACCAGATTTTGGGATAATTCACCAAAACAGTTATTACTGTCAATGGCTGCAGCTACATATTTACCCGGATAAGCATTTTCAAGTAATAATCCCTTTTGCCCATTAGACCATGTTACTTCTGTTGGAGAAGTACCTTTAACCTGAAGTAAAATTTTTCCATTTGGAAGATTACAAGAGGGTTGGTTTAATGAAGAAACATATAATTCCGGAGGTTTTATCGGAGTTACTTTAATATTTTTCTGATTCGAACATCCATTAGCATCCGTAACAGAAAAGGTATAAAAGCCATTTTTTACGATGATGCCTGGACCACTTTCATTGGTACTCCATCTATAGATATATGGTTTTTTTCCCAAAGTCACCATTGGGTTTAAAGCTTTTTTTTCATTTTCACATACAAAAAACTCATTGAGAATTTGAATATCAGGACTTTTTAACAACGTAAGAGGTAAAGTAGAAAAAGTTCGACAACCTTTAACATCAGTAACTTCAACACCCACTTTTTGAATAGAATCCACTGCAGGATAATCTACCCTGACTGTAGACTCACCACTCGCCCATTTTATTTGGTACGGTGAAATTCCTGATAAAATATCCACTGTAAATGACGAAGGCGTATTACTACAATTTTCCTTTTTCCCAATTATATTAATTGCCGGATTTTCATAAATTTTTAATTGAGTGGTGGCTGAATCCTTACATCCTTCCAAATTAGTAGCCCATACTTTTAATAATTTTGATTCATTCGCAAAAACTTCAATTCTATTAGATTTTTCTCCAGTATCCCATTGATAAGTCGTTCTATTATTAGCGTCTGAAGGAATTTCTATGAATACTTTATCTGATTTACATAACTCAAATAAAGAAGGCAAAACAATAATTGGTTTATTAAATGGCAAGATTAATAAACTATCTACTGCCATGCAACCTATCAGATTCATTACTTTCAATCTCATAGTAATAGCATTAAGTACCTTTTTAATTATCTGTGATTTGGTCTGTCCATCCGACCATTGATAGCTACTTATTCCCACTTTATCCTGAAAACCAGGATTAATTAATATTTCGGTACCTATACAACTACGAATAGTATCTGGAAGAAATATTTGGGGAATCTCTTTTTTTAATTCAATAAAAGTAGATTTTTTATCTGAACAACCCGTTTTATCTGAAACAACCAACGTTAAGTTAGTATTATCAATTAAAAGAGTATTAAATTCTGCGGATGTATTGCCGTTACTCCATAAATAGGAGTAAGGAGTCAAGCCACCTGTTACTTTTGGAGTTATTCTGACAGATTCATTTACACAAAAGGTATGCTTAGGATTAAGTTCTAAAATGGGTTTTTCATTCGCTTTAATTTTAGCAGAAATAATGGCTTTACATTGATTTATATCTGTAATTGTTGTAATAATAATTTTATCTGAATCAACAAAATAGGTTGATTCAGCAGTTGTTTTTCCATTTGACCAGTTGTAATTAAAAGGACCTGACCCTGAAATATCACTTAAATTTACTTTTACGCTATCAGCCAAACAAGCATTAATGATGGCAGGTAAGGTTGCTTTGGGTGGCATATTTACATTTACCGTTGTTTCAGCAAAGCCTGAGCATCCGAGTTTATCTTTTACGAGTAAGGAAAATTTAGATTTACTTAATGGCTTCACTAATAATGATTCTGCACTGGTTCCATTGTTCCATAAATAGTTTAAATCTCCACCATTCGTTCCAATGATGGATTTTAAAATAATGGAATCACCTAGACAAATACTTACATCGGAAGGTATTGTGACTGATATATTTTTTGTTGTTGATACCAGAATCAATCCTTCGCCAACGCAATTATTTTTATCTGTCAATATTATTTTATAAGTAGTTGGTATTAATGGCATTGTTTTAATTAATTTGCTGGTGTCACCCGTATTCCATTTATATGAATAGGGTAAGGTTCCGCCTGAAGGCAGTGCTGTTAAGGTGGTTGATTGACCAGGACAAATTTCAAAAATACCTGATATAGAAATGGTTGGATTAGGAATCAGTGTTATACCTGATAATGCTGTTGCAGCACAACCATTTTGATCTGTCACTCTGAGGGAAATGGCACTAGACACAGATAAAGAGGTGGTTAACGTAGCATTTGTTGAGCCATTACTCCATAAATACGAATATCCAGGCGTTCCACCTCTAACTGCAGGCGTTAAAGTAAATGATGTATTTGCACAAGTAATTTGGGAGGTAGGCAAGGAAACTGATGGATTAGATCTCACATTGATATTAACGGCAGCCGCCGCTTTACAGTTATTGGCATTAGTAACAATTACTGAAATGTTCGTTGAGGTAGTTGGTGTTAAGGTAATTGCTGAAGCGGTGCTTCCGGTACTCCATATAAAGGTATTTGATGTAGTACTTAATTTTGTATCAAGCGTCACTGCATTCAATTGACACACATCTAAAGTAGCTGGCAAATTAACCGAAGGATTAGCATTCATTCCTATAGAGGTAGATGCTGTACCAATACAACCCGTTGCATCTGAAACAGTCAAAGCATAAGACTGTGTGGCATTAATGGTCACAGGATTTGTTGAACTTGTAGTCCCATTGCTCCACTGATAACTTAAGGCCCCGAAAAAATTGGAAACCGTTGGTACTATAGTATAACTTTCTCCCTGACATTTTGATATGCCTGTTGGTAGGTTAACGTTTAAGGATTTGGTTGGAGAAATAGATATACTTGAAGAATTGCTGCAACCCAGATTGTCAGTTACCGTAACAGTGTAAGTAGTTACGGATGTTGGAGAAACTGATATATTTTGATTATTGGAATTTGTATTCCATTGGTAAGTATAAGGACTGGTTCCCCCTGTTGTATTGGTATTTAAAGAAATCGTTTGTCCGGGACAAATTAGGGTTGTTCCGGAAATACTCACTGTCGGACTATTTCGAACAGTTATGGAAGTCGTCAAATTTGCAGCACACCCATTTTGATCTGTCACTCTGAGGGAAATGGCACTAGACCTGGATAAAGAGGTGGTTAACGTAGCATTTGTTGAGCCATTATTCCATAAATACGCATATCCAGGCGTTCCACCACTAACCAATGGAGATAATGTAAATGGGGTATTTGCACAAGTGATTTGAGAGTTAGGTAAAAAGACCGACGGATTAGATTTCACATTTAAACTAACCGTTGCCACCCCTTTACACTTATTAGCATTAGTAACAGTTACTGACACATTCGACGAATTAGATGGGGTTAAGGTAATAGCTGAAGTGGTGCTTCCGGTACTCCATATAAAGATATTTGATGTAGTACTTAATTTTGTATCAAGCGTTACCGCATTAAATTGGCAAACATCTAAAGCAGTTGGTAAATTAACCGAAGGATTTGCGTTCATTTCTATGGAAGTAGAAGCGGAACCAATACAACCCGTTGCATCTGAAACCGTAACAGCATAAACCTGCGTTGCATTAATGGACACTGTATTGTTTGAACTAGTAGCACCATTACTCCATTGATAACTTAAGGCACCTGAAAAATTGGAAACCGTTGGTACTATAGTATAACTTTCTCCCTGACACCTTGAAATACCTGTAGGTAAGTTCACATTTATTGACCTTTGATTTACAGCAACACAGGCTGGGACTGTGCAATTATTGGCATCTCTTACGGAAAGACAATAAGTTTGAGGTGATGATGGATTAACAGTCTTAGTTGCGGTAGATGAAATAACGCCATCCCAAGAATAAGTATAAGGGCTCGTTCCTCCATTAATTATTGGGACAAGCGTCACCGGTTTACCTGAACAATTAACGTAACTTTCAGAAAAACTGACGACTGGACTTGAAAGCTGAGTAATTAATTTAGAAGAGGTAACCGCACAACCAGCGGCATCAGTTACTGTAACTGAAAAGGTACTCGTTGAAGTTGGAAAAATATTTATGGCTGAACCTGAATTACCATTACTCCAGGCATAAGAATAAGTGGATGAATAAAATTTATCTAACGTTGCTGTTAAAGAAATATTTTGACCCGAACAAAAGAAATAGTTTCCAGTAATTCTGACAGTTGGAACGATATAATTATTTATAGTTGCAGAAATTGTTTGGGCGCAATTTATGTTCTTCGTATCTAAAATTCTAATGGAATAAGCTCCTGCTGACAAATTTGAAATGGTAGTTTGGGTAATTGCTATGGTACTTCCGTTAAAAAAAATAGAATAAGAGCCGGAGCCTCCAGAAATATTTAAAGATATGCTACCTGTGTTTAATCCAGGACAAGTTGGATTAGTAATAGGTGTAACAGAAAAACAAGAAGTAGTTTGACTAAATAAATTTAATCCTAAAAAAGAAATAAATCCAATTAAAACCCATTTCAAACATCTCATCTTCCTATAATTTTAATAAAGGATAAATAACGGGATATTATCACCCAATCCTTTAGACATTTTTGCAGGCATTTGCTTACTTTTCTTTTTTTCCATAACCATGGCAGGAACCCGTTTTTGAAGAAAATCATATAACTCTCCAAAACGAATAATTTTATCCCCATCTGGATCAGGATTTAGTCCGTTTGCTAAAGTTTTTCCGGAAAACGCTTCCAGAATAGCTTTTGTAAAAGCGCCATTTCCCCAGGAATCGTCCTCGTAAGACAATTCGTCCACCTGACTACTGGTCAACACATTAAGGCCAGTATATGAGGAATTAATTTCTTCAAGTGCAAATCTGGCCTGGTTAATTAATCTTGCTCCTTGAGCGGAACCACTATGACAAGCGTCAATAAAGACAAATTTTTTACAATCAATTTGATTTAAAATATCCAGTATATCCCTTTTATAATCAATATTTGAAACATCTCCATAAGTATCGTAATCTGATGCTAATATTTTGAAGTCGTTATTATCATCTGTCTTACCATGTGACGAAATAAAAAGAATCAAAACATCCTCCCTATTAATTTTTCCACCAATCAAATCTGTATTATACCTTCTTTTAAGATCTTCCATGGCAGCACGAATATCAAGGTTCCTTGTATTTTCCCTGGAATTCTTTTTTTCAACATAAATCTTATTAAATACCTTATCCATACCCGTTTGATTTTGAAAGGCGTTAGCAAAATTTTCAGCATCTACGGTAGTAAATTTTAAATCTCTGTGAGGAATACCAATACTTAAGACATGTAGATTAGGTTGTTTAGGTTTATAGTTGATAATCATTTCATTTGATTGAATGACGCCATTAGGTGTAACTAATTCAATCAACACCCTATTTTCTCCTTCAATCAGAGAGATTACATTTTCATAATCATAAAAATTCATAGCATTTCCTTGAGTGTTTGAAGCTGGAGGAGTTAGTTTTTCCTCATCCATTTTAGAACGTTCAGGAATGACTCCATTAATTTTAACTACGGCATCACCAAGTTTAAGATTATTACTGCTGGTTCCAAACATAGCTTCAAGTTTAAAGGTTGGATTACTCCAATCTGTCCTTTTCTGAGAAGCTTTGGGATTATTAAAAACAATAATATTTGAGGATTGACTAGCCGTAATGACATCAAACCGGGAAGTAACCGTTTTAGAAATTCTGGTAAATTGATTATCAACTGCATTCATTTGAATGGCTACTTCATTTCCTTCAAATTGAACTGTTTTTTGAAATCTAAAGGATGCTTTCTTAAGAGACTTTGAATTGATTGTACCCAGTTTGACTTCAGTAGAAGTTAAAGCTAAGATTCCTTTTGGTAGCATAAAATTAATTTGAACCTCAGCAGCTATCATGTCCCCATCATTTTGAATGTCAACGAAGAGCGTTTGAGGGCTAAATTCATCCACTCCCTCTTTTTCCGTATTCGTATTAACAAATCGGAGCGTTGCAGCCTTTGGATTCAAAGATTTCACTGCCCCAGTGACCGTCTTTATTAGGTCTGAACCAGAATAAACCTTAATTTCGAGTAAATTATCTTTTGATTCAATATTAACATCTGACATAATTGGGATGTTAATTTGCTTATTGATATTTGGTTGTAGCGGTTGAACAAATACAGATTGATTAATATTAATACCTTTTTGCCCATCTATCATTTTGATATCAACACGTATATTTTCCACTTGATTAGCCTCCTGATTATTGAGTTGAAAAGAAATATACGATTGATTATTAGGCTTTAAAAGTCCGTCGGGCGTATTTAACCATATTTTGGATTCATTTATCCTTAAATTACCTTTTGCCAATAATCTGTTCATTTCCGGAGCAGGAAAACGAACCATCCAGGCATCTTTTTGACTTTGGACATTTGATTCAGTCCATCCTGAAAATAATACACTTCCATCATGAATTTGAAATAAATGATTAATATCCTCATTGTTATCACCTCCATAATCTGCTTCCCATTGTAAGTTTCCACTGCCATCAATTTCAATAATTCTTGCTGCAAATTTTGTAGCCCCTTTTTTATTTAATAAAGACAAGCTTGACCCCGCCAACCAAATATTGCCATTAAAAAGAGGTAAAATAGTTTTGGCAACATCAGCTTCTCTGCCACCATAGGTTCTTTCCCATTGTAAAAAACCAGTATGACTTAACTTTACAAGCCAAAAATCTTGTTTTCCATTTCCTAAGGAATTGGTTTCACCACAAAAAAGAATAGACCCATCTTGTAGAAATATAAGATCATTTAATTCTTCCCATAATTTGCCTCCAAAAAATTTATGCCATAATTCATTTCCATTTTTATCAAGAGAGGTGATCCAAACATCTCCTACATTTTGTCCATCCCCTTTTATTGAATTACCCCCAAGATAAATGTAACCATTCAGGCCAATAGATACTTTCTTTAAATCACCATAAGTTCCTGAAGAAATTACTTTTTTCCAATTAATCTCAACATCTTTATTAAGATGAATCAGCAAAATTTCATCATTAGTAATTTTTGCAGTCAAATAAAATCCAGCTTCAACATCTGAATGTATGGATGTTAAAATAGAGCCCTCTGGCAGGGGTAATACTTTCTCCAGTATTTTATTACCTGACGCATCTAACTTTATTAGCCATGGATAATTAGTTTTATTAAAATTGGAATAACCCACCACAAAAATATTTCCATCAGGTAATTCTAAAAGATCATGAATGTGAATATCATTTTGATTTCCGAAAGTAGCTTTTTTAATAATTTTACCCGTACTGAAATCAATGAGAGATAAGATGCCATAACTTTTTAGTCCATCAGGAGAGGTAAGATTTCCAATGACTGCAAGGTTACCATTCGAAAGTTGAATGGATTTGGTAAAAATATCCTCTCCTTTATTTCCTTCTTTTACTTCCCAGCTTATAAGGGCTGGTTGTGCATATAAAGTATTTAAAAAAAGTAAGAAGGTAAAAAGAAAATAATTTTTCATAACAAGTATAATTTTGCGAAAGAGCATTCTAATTTACTGAAATTTTTAATACAACAGGAATTATTGCTCCAGGATTTCTCGTAATAGCCTTAAATTGCATCAATTCTTTATCAAAATGCACATCGGATCTTGGAATTTGATGTTCTCCCAATATTTCTGTTAAGGATTGGTATACATTTTCTGATTCCTTGAAATTAAGATTTTTTAACAAATATTCCATAAAGGGAGGATTTATTTTCTTTTCTGAAAATAAAATAATCAAATGTTCTGAGCCAGGATATGCCAATTTTAATACACTTTGGGCATCTGGAATGTATATTACGCCTTCTGAAAAAGGAGAAAGCCCTGTTTGATAATCACCCCTAAATTTTTCATTAAACATTTCATTTTTGGGCCAGTGAACTTCCTTTTTATTGGTTGGATCAACACTTAACACATAGATATAACCATTTGAAAAGGTCGGTACTATCTGTAATTGAAATTTGTCTCCAACTTTCCATAATCTATTGGACAAGGTATAAATATTCTTTTCACCCAAGACCTTTGCCTCTTCAAAAACAGGTTCACTATAGCCATTAAATTGTCCTGTAAATCGTAAGAAATTAAATTTTCCAGATATTTCTCTAAGGGGTATCTCCTTCAAATTACTCTCAGGAAATGTTTCATTGGATGAAGCAACTACGGGCGAAGATTTGATAGACAGATTAGCAAAATTTTGAATCGGTTTATTTTGTCCTACATAAATGATATAAGCGTATTTACAATACTTTGCAAATTCATTATATTTAACCCAAATCATACCATTTTTACCCCATTTCGGACCCCAGCTGTTAAAAATCCGGAATGATGCTAAATTATCATCATAACCCACAACGACCAACGCATGTCCTCCAGCATAAGTCGTATCACCCAAATCAGGATGCCAGAAAGCAGCATCCTCTAATTTGTAAAAATTATTTTTAATTCGAAGACCGATTACGACAGGTTTATTTTGAGCGAGTACTCTTTTAATTCTACTTATTTTTTCATTTTGATCAAGTTCACCATCGAAAAGCGCAGCATAATCTGTAATTTTAAAATTACTTGCATTTTTCAACAATTCTGGTGTGGTTGGTTGTTCACAATCATCCAGATTTTTATCATAATATTTTGCCAAACAATCTCCTTTTTCTTGTAAAAAATTCAATGCATCGGATATTCTGGCACCTCTGGTACAATTTCCAATTTTAATTTGGTTGTAAAGAAATAGCGCTGAAGAGGATTCATTTGTAATTTTAATGCGATCTGTCCATCCATTTTGAATGGCTCTTTCTATAGTTAATGCACCGTATCCCACTGACCAACCGACACAACTAAAAATACTTCCCTGATGTCTGGGAAAAGGAGCATAAACTGACAAATCTATAGAAGATGGAATTGATTTTCCACCATTTTGCATAGAAACCAAAGGTTGCTTTTGATAGCGATCATCTTCAAATTCAAGTCCTGTAGGATAATCCTGAGCTTTTAGGAATGCATTAAAGGATAAAATAAATATAATGAAAATAATAGACCTTAACATAATCCCATTAATTTACCTTGACTGAGGATGATTTTATCTTTGTGGTATCTTTTTGAACAGGAGCAGGTGCAAAAGGATCGGGCGCTTTGGTTTTAACAGGCTCAGATTTTACATTATTATTTTTTACGGAACCAGAGCCATCTACATTGGTAGGTACAGTCAAAGTGTTATTTGTTTCCCACCAATTTTGTGCATTCGTTTTGACAGTATCAGCACCAGAGGTTGCAGGCTGATTGGCAACAGGAGGAAATGTGGCATTCTGATCTTGTGCAGCAGGATAAGGATATGGATTTGTATTTAACCCATTATTATACAAATTATTATTATTATTGTTCATGTTTATATACCCAGATTCAGCCTGAATTTCTGTCCAGGTTAAAAACTTAAAAGGGGTAACCAACCATTTTTCAAGATAAGCATCATCATATTTGGCTGCCATTTCTTTCATTTCATTAAAATGGTTGATAACTTCTGGAACTAATTTGAATAATTCCATGAAAAGAGCAATTACAATACCGCCGTCTTCTTTGGATTGTCTTACATCCTGCAAAGGTTGTTGAAAGTTTTCCGCATAATATTGAGCTAATTCTCTAAAATTCAATTCAAGAGAACGAGCATAATCTTTTGGAAATTCTAGAATATATTTAAGTTTTTTCTTATTTACAAAATCCAACTTCATGTTTTCTAGCTCCTGATTAAATCTATCGGCCGTTTTTTCGTAGCCAGTTTTGACTTTTTGAATTTGATCAGGCTTATAATTATTCAATTCCGATTTAAAGGTAGAAACACTATTTTCTGCCTCTCTTTTCAAATCTTTAAATTTTATCATAATTTCAGATTGAACAAATTTTCTCAGAGCGGGATCCAGTTGCTTATTGGAAGCAGCGGTTCCTTGTGCTATTACATTAGAATGATTTATGATGCTCAATAAAACAAAGAGACTAAAAATAAACATTTTCATAGTGCTTGAAAATTAAATTGATTAATAATTGATGTCTTCCCAGGTTTTAAACTTGTAGGGTACAATTAACTTTTCCTCCAAATAAGTATCTCCAAATTTTTTGACCGATGATCTTAATTCCGAGATACTCGTTACCATACCAGGAACTAATTTGGCAAGTTCTGCAACAAGAGAAAGTAAAGAATTTCCATCAACAGTGGCATCCGTCACATCCTGAATGGTCAATTGAAGGTTACTTTGATAGAATGAGGTCAAATCATTGATATCTGAAGTTAATCCACTAGTATAATCCTCTGGAAAATCCTGTATATATTGAAGCTTTCTTTCATTCATGAAATCAGCTTTAATATCAAGTAGTTGGGTGTTGAATTTATCTACTGTTTTTTGATAGGCTGTTTTAACCCTATTAATATCTGCAGCAGAATAATTTTGCTTGTTCTCCTTGAAAGTAAGCACCAAATTTTCAGATTCTAATCGTAATTCTTTAAATTTTTGCATAAAAGGAGTTTCAATAAATGCCCTTAAAGCTCCGTCCATTTTTTCCTTTTTCTGAGTAAATCCAACAAATGGATACGTCAATAAAAAAATAAAAATGGGTATGGTGTAGGATATTACCTTTTTCATAATGGTTGCGTTTAAAAATTAATTAAAATATTTTGCAATCTTTAATTTTTGTAAAAGATCTGCAGCTTCATTTTTGTTTATAAAATGTTCATTTTCAGATAGTTCCAGTAACAAACGTTGGTTTTCTTCCGACCAAGATTTCAACTTTAATTCACATAACAAGAAACCATATTGTCCTTGGTATTTAACCTCATCGTCTGCTGACTTTGAACTTTGAATAAACGCATAGGAAGCAGCTGAAAATTTACCCGTATGGTAATATGTATTTCCAAGTAAAAGTTGCCCTAGAAAAAAACGATCATCGTCTGGTGTAATAGAGGTTAATAATGTAATGGCCATTTCACTTTTGTTATTTGAGATATAGGAAGAAGCTTTCTTTATAATATCATTAGCTTCCATATTCGTTCCACGAACTTCCTGCATTTGCAGAACATAATTATCGGCCAGATGCTGATATGAAAATTCATTTCCTATAAATAAAAAGGTAGATACCCCTAAAATTAAAGAAACGGAAGCGGCAATAGCCAATTTGTACCTGGAAGGATTTAATTTCCTAATAAATGCGCTGGAAGATTCAGGTTTTTCTTGAGGCAATGGAAAAACGCTTAATTTCTTTTTCAAATCCTGCGAAATAAAAGCCTCCAAAAGATCTTGAGCAAGGAGATGTTTATTAAATTCCTCCGTTAAAGCTGGATTTTCTTGAATTTCCTTTTCAAATTGCATTTTTTCGTCGCCAAATAATTCTTTATTGGCCAATACCATCAGTTTTTCTGTGTACTCAGAAGTATTCATTATCCTAAATTTTTTAAGTTGTTTGCCAATTCCGGCGAATTATCAATAAGTCCAAGTAATTTTTGATAACAACGAAATTTATGCTTTCTGGCATTATCGCCTGATGGAAGTCCCATTTCCTCCGCTATTTCATTCATGGAGTAGGATAATTTCCATAAGGATAATATTTTACTGCAATTTTCGCCTAACTGACCGAATAAGGTCGCAACCATATTTTGTCCTTCGTTATCAAGCATGGTATCTAAAGGGTTTTCTCCGGTAGATCGGTCATAAGGGGTAAAATCTTCCTTTAATTCCACCCGTTTATTTTTCCTTTGCTGGTTTGACCAAATGAATCGGCAAACACCAAAAAGATAACTTTCAATGGTTCCACGGTCTTCATATTCATCTTGTCGAATTTTTCGATCGATCGTTATAATTCCTTCGTGAAACACATCCCTGGCATCTTCCTCATTACCGCCATGATTAGTAACCATTTGCTTAATCTTAAAAAACAATCCTGTAACATTATACAGGCTTGACAATGCTTGCTCTCTTTTTAAACCGCCAGAACGAATTGCCGCAGCTAAATCCATTGTTTCTAAACTACTATTCATAGTTAATATGTTTTAAAGACCAAATAATGTTCCGTTTTATATTACAAAAATATAATAATTCTGTTAATCTTTTTTTGATACATTTATGTTAACTTTTAAATGGTTATTCCTTTTAAATTTATAGGATTGAATTCCTTGACATGAATAGATGTTTTCTTAATTTTGATAAAAATCTTTGGATAAGCCTAATCCTTCTTTTAAATTTAGTATGCATTTCTTACAGCTGTAAAAAAAAGCTATTGAATAAAGAAGAATTTCCAGAAAATTATGTAAGTTATGTGGATTTGGCTGAAAAATATTATGATAATAATCAGCTTGATTCAGCCTATTATTATTTGTTGATAATTACCAAATTTTTCCCTACCCCACCACGAGATATTGATTCTACTTTGATAGGTTTACCTAACACACTAATGGGATTTTATTTTGAAGATATGAATCAACCTGACTCAGCCTTAATTTATCACAAAATGGCATATCAGGATAGATTTCTCTATTTTGGTGAAAACCACCCAGAAACATCAAAATCCATTAATAATTTAGGCTTATTATTTCAAAAATATTCAGAATATAATTCCGCTGAAGCATATTTTTCAAAAGCAATTTCTTTGGTTAAGGATTACCAGTTTTATCAAAAGGAATA
>CAMDWC010000001.1 GCA_945878825.1 Haliscomenobacter hydrossis DSM 1100 | reverse complement strand
CCAAAAAAGCCTCATAAAAGGAGCCATTTTCATTTATTTGCCACTACAAAGGCCTAATAGCGCAGTCCATCCTTAAAAATCATAAAGATTCACTCAAATTTAAATATTGGAAAAATTCTAATACCAAAATTTATAGAGTAGTATAAAGAGAGGGTACCTTTTTAGACGGCCTCCTACGATAACAGACTCATCAAAGGGCATTTACAGAACAGAAATGTTTTTAATTTGCTTCCTTTCAAACTTATTACCTAACGAAAATCATTTACTCAAAAATCGTGAAATGCTTCCGTATCCATTGGGCTAAATTTCAGAGAACGTATTCGGTTTGGAGGAAATGTTAGGTAGGGGCGAATGTCATTGCTCCGTAAATAGGGGAATTTATTGTATCATGATAGAGGCCATAACGGAATTTTACATTGGGAGCATATCGGACGAATACACTTGGTTTCTGCCTAAAGAAGAAATTTCGATGCCTTTCAGGAACATCACCATTTCTAATAAAAATAATGTACATTTACTTTTGTTTAAAAGTTTGCTGATAAATAATTTTGACAAACTATTAAAATCGCAATATGCTAAAAGAAAAAGTTGAAAATCAACCAGAAACCAATCAATGGTTTGATGAGATGGTTTCGAATTTAAGGGTTGATCAATTACTTTTACAAGCAGATGTGCTGGAAAGACAAAAGAAGGAAGTATATGAAGCCATGATTAATGGGGATCAAGATTTTATGCACAAATATGCCAGAAAATCAAGTTCTGCTTTTTTTGTCAAAAATTTAATTGAATCGTATTTTATCGAATTAGGAGAGAGAAAAGCTCGTCCTAATAGAGTTGCGCTAGAACTTTCAAATTCAAAAGTTTTAGTTTGGGCAGAAATTGAAAATGATGACGAAATAACAGAAGATGCCCTGATTTTATCTGCTGCAAAGGTCAATTTTGCGTTTTCTACCTTTGGATTTCATATATCTATAACCATTGTTGAAGTTGGCGATAGTTTAAACGTTCCTAAGCATTATAAAGAGGTATTAAAAAAACAAATTTAAATTGGGGACATTTAAAGAGCATATTCATCAATCTCAAAGCAATATTGGATTTTTATCAAAAATTAGTACAAATTTAGATAATTGTTGGGATTGGCAGGTAACTGTATGTTTTTATTCCGCTTTACACTTAATTAATGCACATATTGTTATAAAAACTGATGCGAACTATCTATCTCATAGCAAGGTTGATGAATTAATTAATCCATATAATACTATTTCTTTGGCTAAATTGGATGAAAAAATTTATATGTCATACATTAAATTATTTCAACTATCCAGAAGATCTCGATACTTGTTAAGTGAGAATTTTAAAAAAGGAGAAAAATTAGGGGTTCAAATCGCATGTGTAACTTACAGCAAACATTTTAAAAAAGCTATATATCATTTAGATATCATAATTAATTTTATAAAAAATGATTACATTGAATCATTCGAGAGAGTTGATATCAAATGTATTGACTTAA
The DNA here is from genome assembly GCA_945878825.1 of Haliscomenobacter hydrossis DSM 1100. Taxonomy (GTDB): domain Bacteria; phylum Bacteroidota; class Bacteroidia; order Chitinophagales; family Saprospiraceae; genus BJGN01. Next base: position 51,124 of record CAMDWC010000001.1, on the reverse strand, counting down.
AAGGACTGTCCTTTGAGAATTTTTCAATTATTAGGTAGGCTTTTAAACCTAACAAAAACAGTTGTATTTAATTTGGTGTTAGCCGGCTGTCCATCAATAATTTAAATATTATTTGGGGTAACAATCTTCCGCTGCTAGAAAAATTTGTACATTGCAATAAGCAAAAAATGCCTATATTTGTACAATACAATGTGCATTATGGAGGAATTATTTAACAGATACCAAAGAATATCACAAAAAATCCAAACCGATTTTGTGAGAAGCTTTATGCAAGAAGTAAATTGGAATGCTCGTCTAATTGGTATAAAAGGCGCCAGAGGCGTAGGGAAAACAACCTTACTTTTACAATATTTAAAAATTAACTTTACCGATAATAAGGCGCTTACGCTATATGTGAGTTTGGATTCTTTTGCTTTTAGAGGCAAATCCCTTCTGGGCTTAGCGGATGAATTTGTAAGGAATGGGGCAAGCATCTTTTTTTAGATGAAGTACATAAATATCCCAATTGGGCGCAAGAATTAAAAAATATATATGATGATTATTCTGAATTACAAATTGTTTTTACAGGATCTTCACTATTGGAAATTTTAAATTCGCGCGCTGATTTGAGCAGAAGAGTCGTGATATATCACATGCAGGGACTCTCATTCAGGGAATATATTATGTTAGAAACAGGGATATATTTTACCCCATTAACATTGGAATCTATTTTGAAAGATCACCTTCATTTGGCTGGTCTGATCAACGCTAAAATTAAAGTTTTCCCTCATTTTGAAAAGTACTTAAAACAAGGATATTACCCATTTTATAGAGAAGAATTAGATTTATATGAGCAACGGGTAGAGGAAGTAATAAATATGATGCTTGAGATTGAACTTCCCTTACTTCGTGGAATGGATATAGGATTAGTTCCAAAAATAAAGCAATTATTAGGCATTATTTCAGCGTCTGTACCCTTTGTTCCTAATATCGTTAATCTGAGTCAAAAAATAGAAATCCATAGAACTACCTTAATGTCTTATTTATTTTATCTGCAAGAACTGGGTTTAACATATCATTTATTAAAAGTGGCTAGTGCGAGTGTTAGATTACAAAAACCAGCCAAAATTTATTTAGAGAACACCAATCTTATGTATGTTCTTTCTTCTTTTTCTGCTAATAGAGGGAATGTTAGAGAAACATTTTTTGCAAATCAGGTAGGGTACAAACATAAAATTAGTTTTCATGAAAAAACAGATTTTTTAGTAGATAATACTTACGTATTTGAGATAGGAGGGAAGGATAAATCCAAAAAGCAAATTACAGGAATTGAAAACACCTTTATTGTATCGGATGAAATAGAATATGGATATCAAAATAAAATTCCAATCTGGTTATTCGGATTTTTATATTAAACAGCTAAAAATGCATGATTGTCTTGTTCAAAAGAAAGATTAAGGTAGTAAGCATTATTTTTAGATATTTCTTTACCATGCCAGCAATATAATTTTATGGATCGTAGATACCCGATGCATATCAGGTAAATAGTTCTTTTTCTTCGTTTTATATTAGAATCAAGAACCAAAAATAACCCAAATTACCGACTTTGGCACCTTTTTACTACCGATGTTGGCAAAATTGTTCCCTGTATTGGTTGTTTTATGTCTAAGCACGGTTAATATAGATTGATTCTGAAAGCCTATAAGTTGACGTTGAAGTGCTCTATCTATAAATAAGTGTAAAATTCCTGTTTGAAGATTTACAGGAAACTTTAAAACAAGGAAAATGAATTAGCCTCACTGATTCATATATGCTTTGGTTTTTTAAATGGGTTTCTTGAAAAAAAGTTGGATTTAAATCATTTTACTTTATAAAAAAATTCATAATTAGTGGATTATAGAAATTTTATTTTTATTTTGGAAATGTTTCCACCATTGGATTTCCAATACTTAAAGCAAATAAAAGGCATAATAGTGAAAAAAAATGATTTGGACAGAATAATAATTGATTTGTCCATGGATAAAGAGTCAGCTTTGGAGGAATTGTTCCTTTATTTTTATCCTCGATTATTTTATTTTTCTAAAAAATTTTTGAAAATCGAAGAAGGAATTGACGACATTCTTCAGGAAGTTTTTGTCAAAATATGGCATAATAGAAAAAATATTAAATCTACGGAAACATTTAATTCTTTCATTTTCACTATTACCCGAAACCATTTAATAAATGAATTACGCAGGCGATTGAATAACCAAAAAATAAGGGATGAAATTCAAAAGTTATCAATTGCTGAAGAATATGATGTTTTGGAACAATTGCAATTCAAATATTTAAAAGAAGAAATTGATAAGGTTGTAGACAAATTGCCAGTTCGACAAAAGGAAATTTTCTTATTGAGTCGTCAAGAGGGTCTTTCTTACAAAGAAATTGCTATTCAGCTAAATATTACCACAAAAACGGTAGAATACCATATAAACCGAGCTACTACCTTCGTTAAAGAGAAACTCAACAGTTTAGGTTTGATGTCACAATTATGTTTTTATCTTTTTTATTGATTTTTCATTAGGGATAAATGCTGTTGCTGTGTATTATAGTTATAATCATAGATATGAAGCGTTTATTAAGAAAATATTTTCATGGAATTTCAACGCCGGATGAATTCAAGGAATTCTCCATAGGAATGTTGGAAAAGCAGAATGAGGATTTTTTACTTGGGGAAATGGATATTTTATGGGAAGAAATTTTAATTGATTCTGCAGATTTTCCAGTGCCAAATCTTGGAGTGTTTCAAAAAATAAAAAATTCAATCTTAATTGATAAACTAAATAAATCATATAAAAAGGTAAGGTCTTATTCCATAATTTTAAAGATAGCTGCCGTTTTAGCTGTTAGTTTAATTATTTATGACTTTATATATTTTAAAAATTCAGATCAAGACAAGAAAAAGAAGCAATTCCAAACCATAAATACACCATTTGGTGCAAAGACTTCAACCGTATTGCCCGATGGTTCTTTAGTTTGGTTGAATGCAGGTTCTTCTATTACCTTTCCTTTAATGTTTGATGAAAATAGGAGAGTCATTTTACAAGGAGAAGCTTATTTTGAGGTAATAAAAAGTGCTAAATTATTTGTTGTTTCCACCATTTACGGCGATGTGGAAGTTTTAGGAACTTCATTTAACGTAAAAGCTTTTTCTGATTATCCTTCCTTTGAGACTACTTTGGTTAAAGGAAGTGTCTTGATAAAGGGGAAGAATACTAAGGTGAAATTTGCTCTCAAACCGGGACAGATGACTTTTTATGAAAACAAAAGATTTTATATTAAGAATGTGGATGCTGTTTTATTTACGCGCTGGAAAGATGGAAAATTAGTCTTTAGAAAAGAATACCTCACAGAAGTAGCTCGTAAGTTGGAACGATGGTACAATGTGAAAATTGAACTTGAAAAAGACGATAGATTAAAAGAAATATGGTTTTCTGGTGTCTTAGAAATGGAGACTTTCCCAGAAGTACTCGAATTATTAGAAGCTACCGCTCCAATCTCTTACTTTTTTAACAACAAAACCAGAGTGACAAAAATAAGTTACCGCAAAAAGAATAGTAATTTATAAAATTCTATCGCCTATGTAAGTTAACTGTGACTTTAAATTTTTAAAACAAATGGAATAGGAGGCAATCTGATTCCAAGGTAAAAAGGAAAAGGCAGAAATGAACCTTCCACCTTCTCCGAAAATGATTTAACAACGGTATTAAACCAAAAAACAAAATTATGAAAAAAGTTTGGTTATGTTTCTGCACAGAAGCAGATGTCCTAAAAATTTTATTAAAAATGAAATTAACAATAATTATTTCGTTGCTTACCATATTTAGTTGCTATGCGACAGAAAACAACGCGCAAGGTTCAAAAGTAAGTTTAGAACTTAAAAATTCGTCCGTAAAAGAGATATTGAATGAAATTGAAAGCCAAAGTGGATTTAGATTTTTTTATAGTGGGATGGTTGACGTTGACCGAAAAATATCAATCATTAAAAAAAATACGGAAGTCTTCGATGTTCTTGACCTTCTTTTTAAGGAAAGTGAAGTAATTTACAAAGTCCAGGGAAGTCAAATAGCTCTCGTCAAGGGAGGTAAAAAAATTAGTTTCGAAGAGGTAAATACTGTTGAAGATATTTCCGTTTCAGGAAAAGTTACGGATTTGAATGGTCAACCACTGATAGGCGTTTCAGTGAATATTAAGGGAACTGCACAAGGAACTGTGACAGACGCCGACGGAAATTATTCTTTAAATAATGTTCCGGAAGGGGCCTCGCTGCAATTTTCTTTTATTGGATTAAAAACATTGGAATTGGCGGTTGGCAATCAGACGGTATTCAACGTAATGATGGAAGAGGAATCAATTGGTTTGGAAGAGGTTGTGGTGATAGGATATGGTACTTCTAAGAAAAGGGATCTAACTGGGTCGGTGGCCACTGTAAAACAAAAAGATATGTCTAAAATGGCATTCAATGATGCCACTAAAGCCATATTGGGAAAAGTAGCAGGTGTTTTGGTCTCTGAAAATAATTTACCAGGCGGATCTTCCTCCCTGCTTATAAGAGGTAAAAGGTCCATCCTGGCTTCTAACGCCCCATTACTTGTTGTCGATGGGGTTCCAATTGCTGGAGGTGATCTCAGTGATTTTCCGGTTTCTGATATTCAGAGTATGGAAATCCTTAAAGATGCATCCGCCACAGCTGTTTACGGGTCAAGGGCAGCCAATGGTGTTGTCTTGGTTACTACAAAAAGGGGGGAATACAACTCCGTAGGCAAATTTGAATATAATTCCTTTTATGGTATTCAAACTGCCGCAAATTTGCAACCTTACATGAATTCGGCGCAATATTTGCAAAGAAACAGATGGTTTAATTGGAGCCAAGGTCTTTACGCAGACCCTAATTTCCCTACCTATTCGGCTGATAAGATAATGAGGCCTTACTCAAATGGGTCTGTCGGCGGCATTCCTTTCGATCCATATACAAGATCTTTTATTGACGCGGCTTGGGCGGGAGGCAATTATAATCCAGAAAAATTAGATGGAACCAACTGGCAAGACATCCTTTTTCGTCAAGGGATGGTTACAGATCATCAGCTAAGCTTTACCGGAGGTGAAAAAAACTTGAGAACATTTATGGCAGGTGGCTATTATAAAAATAAGGGTTTTGGAATATTTGACGAATATCAAAGGTTTAGCTTTAGGGCAAATATAGATTATGCCGTTAAAAATTGGTGGACTATCACTTTCTCTTCCTCAAATACGCATGCTCAAAATCCGAGCAAGGGATATGGGAATACTACCTTTGGTGGAAGAAATAATGTAAGTTTTAATTTGATACCCATATCAAAGCCTTTCCTTGAAGACGGCAGCATAAATATGCTTCCGGGTAATGATTCGGGCATTGGGTCTTTTTTAAATCCCCTTTTAAATCAAGACGGTCGTACGAGGGAAGCAAGCAGTTACAGGTTTTTGGAGACTTTGACTTCTAATATCAAATTAGGTAGAATGCTTTCTTATAAACTTCAAGTTTCTTTTGATGGCTCATTTGCTAGTGATGGGGAGTTTAACGGTCAGTTTTCCTCCTGGGGTTTGGGAAATAAATCAGCATTAGGTATTGGTGTAAACAGAGCAGATTATGCTGTTTCATCAAGCTATAGCTATCTGATGGAAAATATAATTAATATTAATCCTGATCTAGGTCCAAATCACTCCTTTTCTGCTACCTTATTGAACAGTTTTCAAACTTTTACGGATAAAGGCCTTTATTTTGGCGCAGATAATAATGAAATTCCTTACCAGAAATGGTATAATATGGCAGGTTATCCTGATAATAGGAGGGTGTCATCCTCGATAAATAAATCATCTCTTCTTTCCTATCTTGGTCGTTTCAATTACAGTTACTTAAATAAATATCTACTTACAGGTTCTTTGCGAATTGACGGATCTTCCGTATTTTCAAGGGGAAATAAGTACGATTATTTTCCATCCTTTGCCTTCGCCTGGAAATTAAACGAGGAAAACTTATTTAAAAATATTGAATTTATAGATCAGTTGAAGTTGCGAGTCGGCTATGGTGTTACGGGTAATTCTGCAGTATCTCCGGGTCAAACGCTTGGTTCGCTAAGAAAAACGGCTTATCTCTTCCAACAATCGTTAGGAGGTTTAGAAACACCTCTTTTTGGTTATGCCCCAAGAACACTTAATACTATCCTTAAGTGGGAGAAAACAGGGCAGTATAATGTAGGACTTGACTTCGAAATATTTAAAGGATTCGTTTCTGGAACGGTGGATATCTATTCATCAAAGACAACGGACCTGATCATGCCAAGAAAACTTCCCGTTGCCGCCGCTGGATTAGAGGACATTGTTCAAAATATTGGACAAACGTTAAATAAAGGGATTGAGGTTTTATTAAGCAGTACACTTTTTAAACAAAAGGATTTCAGATGGACTACAGATTTGACTTTCTCTTTTAATAAGGAAGCTATTGATAAAATATATAAAGTTGGTGATGATATAGATAACGGTTGGTTTATAGGGCAACCTTTGAATGTCCTTTATTTTTATGATTATATTAAAATTTTGGATCCATTGGCAGATTCGGAGGATCAAGCTATAATCGATGTAAAAAATAAGGCGGAAGGGTTGATTAAATATAAAAGTGGTGACGTTTTAGTTCGTGACCTCAACGGGGATAATAAAATCACTGCGGCAGATCGTATGATTCTTGGGCAAATTCGTCCTAAATTTATAGGAGCTATAACGAATACATTATCCTATAAAGGTCTTGATTTTACTTTCATGTTCTATGGTAAATATGGGAATATAATAGGAATGAACTACGGTACCTTGAATTCAGATAGAGATAATGCACCGGTGGTAAATTATTGGACGCCGGGTAATAAAGATGCCACTTTTCCAAGATTACGTGTTGGCCAACCAAATGAAACCTATGCAATAGCCTTCGTTGATGGTTCTTATTTTAGATTGAGAAATGTAAATCTGAATTTTAATTTTCCTTCAAAATTAATAAAGCAGCTTAGATTGAGTAAACTCAGTGCCTATGTAGCAGTTCAAAATCCTTACTTAATTTTGAAAAATAAACGTTTTATTGGTACCGATCCCGAATATGCCCCTGGTATTGGCGATCTTCCGCAACCCACTTCAACTATGTTTGGTTTATCTGTTGGTTTCTAAACACTCATTTTAAAATTAAAAATCATGAAAAATAAAAATATGAAACTGTTCTTCCTTCTTTTGATTCCTGCAACTCTTTGCCTTTTACAAGGTTGTAAGGACTTTTTGGAAGAACCGGTGATTTCTAAAGTGTCATCTGATTATTATACTTCTGAAAATGGCATAAATGCCTTAGTAAATTCAATGTATTCCCGCATGAGATGGCAAGGATCTGGAGCTTCCCAATCATTTTTAAGAATGAATCAATATGGAACGGATACGTGGTGGGGAGTTTCAGGAAACAATAATACTGCAAATCAGGCTTTTGATAATTATTCTAGTGCAATCAATTCCTTGGATGCCGAGACCATTAAGATTTTTTGGGAAGTTAATTACAGAATGCTTTATAGTGCAAATATTGTAATTACAAATATGCCGAGTATCCCAAGAAATTCAATCTATAAAAAATCTACTGAATATGATCAGGCACTTGGGGAGGGATACTTTTTTAGAGCCTATACTCTTTTGTTGCTCGCCGAACAATTTGGTGCTATTCCAATGCCCATAAAAGCAAGTGATGAAGCCGTGGACGATATTAAAAGATCTCCTTTAGCGGATGTTTATAAACAGATTATTGATGATTTTAGAAATGCACAGGCACTTATGAAAGATTTCAATAACGTCGAATATGGCAGATTGAGCAAACAAGCAGCGCAGCATTTTCTTGCTAAAACTTATTTAGAAAGGGCTAGTGCAATCTCTGCAAAAGAAAAAATTCGTAGGGAAACCCAGAGCTCGGACGCCGATAGTGCTGCATATTTTGCAGATCTAGTGATTAATTCTAAACAATTTGTATTGGAAAGTAACTTTAATAAGGTTTTTGATTTCAATAATGCTTATTCCATGACCCCAGACCGTTCTGCTCAGGCAAGTAAAGAGAGAATTTGGGTAATCAAGTATTCCAAAAATTTCGAATTAAATGGATTTGGAGACGATGGTGCTGGCTTTATGTCAAATGAAGGTACTTATCCAATTGACAGGGGAAATGAAAATGCGCGCTTTGCCTGGTGTGCGTCCGGTTATCAGAAAATTAATTTTGATGGTTTAAGTACCAGCAGACACTATCTATTAGGCCGATGGGTTTACACTAACCCCACCCCTCACTGTTTTGATATATTTGGCTACAGCCCAACTGTACATGAAGGGGAAAATGAAGGTTTAAATACTACGTCCGATTTTAACAGATACGATTCAAGAATGTATAAATCCTTTAGATTTACTCATTTTGCATGGAAATCTAATAGCGCTCATTCATGGCAAAATAATAATCCTTCTGATAGAAATACTTATAACTGGGGTTTGGATGCAGTATTCGTTCCCGGTCAGAAACGGTTTCTCTTAAATGATACTTGTGTGTCCTTTACACCGGAGCGTCTCTCGTTGGATAAATTAAAGAGTAAATACAAGAAAAGATATTTTGTCTTTACTTTGCAACAATCAGATGATTATCAGCAACAACGAGTGGAAGATCGCACAGCCTACATTCCGTCACTCATAAAATATGCCGACAATGAGCGCTATAACAGTACGGCAACATTCGATAATAATGCATCAGCTACAAGGTCAACTAAAGATATTATTCTTGCGCGCTTGGCAGAAACTTATCTTATTGCAGCTGAGGCATATGCTCGTGCAGGAAAATATGATTTGGCTGTAGCGAGAACAAATGTGGTCAGAGAGAGAGCAGCTTGGAAAAACGGTGAAGTCAGGCCATGGCAAGTTGTAGAGGTTCACGGGGGGTCTCCAACAGGCGATTTTTCAGCTGAAAATAAAATTAAAGTGACAGATATAAATTCATTAGATAAAACAGTAGCGTTCTTTCTCGATGAAAGAGAAAGAGAACTCTCAGGTGAATTAAATCGTTGGGTAGATCTTACCCGTTGTGAGAAACTCATAGAATACGTGGCTAAATTCCATCCTCTTAATGACGCAAAAACAAATGTGGCAGCGGGTAATGGAAAGTATTTATTGCGACCCATTCCACAAACCCATATCGATCGCTTAAGAAATCCAAGACCTATTGCCGAAGAACAAAATCCAGGGTATTATTAAAAATTGACTTTAGGGGTCGAAAAAAGTAAGGCTTAAATTTTTATCGACCCCTTTTTTAAATGCTCAATGACAAATAAGTGTCAATTTGAACGTGGTTAAAATTCGAATTTGTCTTAAAATAAATATTTTAAATTTACGACGATATGTTTCTAATTAAAAATGATAAAATACAAATTAAAACCAATGGTGGTTTTATAGTTTATTCCTTTTCAATTTTGTTATTATATTTTTTTTCATGTGCACAAAAGGAGGAGATTAAAATAGTAAAGCCGTTGGCCGTTGTAATGTCTGACGACTTACTAGGAACTAAACCTTTAGCACCATCTGCAGATCAGATAGAACGTGTGGCGTGGTGTGGCGTTCAATATGATCAACTTACAAGGAAAAGATTTGAAGATTTTAAAAATTGTGGGCTTACAATTAATTACAATCTCTACCAGAATTCTGAACAGTTGGAATTGGTCTTGAAATTTAGTCAAGAGCTTGGAATTAAAACCATCCTTCATAGTGAAGACACGCAACCAAATCACCCTAAACTCGCGGAGACAATTCAAAAATTTAAAAATCATCCAGCCCTTTTAGGTTATTCTATCATGGATGAACCTCAAAGGAATAAAAATAATTTCACAGGAACAATTGATGAGGCTATAGCTCATGCAAAAGCGGTCAGGGCTTTGGATCCGAATAAAGATCATATTCTTTATGTTACAAATAATTATATTCCTTTAGAGGATATTGAATATCTGGATGCTGGTTTAGATAGAAAAATTTTGTCTTTTGATTATTATCCGACCTGGCCATACAGTATAGCTCCCGCAAATTACAATAATTGGTTTTTAGCTACTGAAATTGAAGCAAATCACGCTAAAAAATTAGGTAAAAAATGGTGGGGATTCGCTGTTACAGCAAAACATTTAAGTTATCCAACAGCAACGTTATCTAATTTAAGAGCTCAGGTTTTTGTTAACCTAGCCTACGGTGCGCAGGGAATTGAATATTTTACCTATAGTGTCCCTAAAGGAACAGCCGATTACGTAAATACTCCTGTAAATGCCAATGGAGATACCACTGAGTTTTACACACAATTGAAAAATATAAATAACGAAATAAAGAATCTTTCTTTTGTTTTTGCAAATGCTACGGTTGAATGGACACAACATCATAATTATCAAAAAGATGATCCCGCAGTATCTATTACTGTAACATCAAAAAAAACGGTTATCCTTCCAACGCAGATAAAAAAAATTCAGACCTCTATTCCAATCCTTTTAGCCTTATTGAGTAAAAATGATGACAACTATTTAGTTGTGGTAAATAGGGATTTTGAAAAAAATGCGGATACATTTATTGAGGTAGAACCTTCCGTTAAAAGAATTCTTAAAACTGGAGTAGCCGTAAATGCGGAACCTCACATTAATATCAGACCAGGAGATGCACTGATTTACACATGGAAAAAATGATTTCCTCGTAATGAATCGTGCCATAAGGTCAATTAATTCATATCGTTGTTATTTTTGTGCTGATGATAAAGTGTTTTGCTAAAAAACATTTGTATTTTAGTAAGCATTTTGGGTAAGTTCAACAAATCTTCAATGTTTTTTCTGCTTCTCCACAGCATCGAAAAAACATGATTATCAACCCGCGCACAAATTATTAAATGGCAGTTAGGTGAAAGAATTGCTTAATTTCCTCTAATTTTTGGTCTTTGAAGAGATAGAGGTTTTCTGTTCTAAGTAGTGTAAACATAACATCGATTATTTTATAATGGGCAATAATCATTTTTCGATGAGTTTGGTTTGAATGAGCTATTGATTTCTTCCCATTGATAAATTTTTGAATATAATTTATCATTTTCCTAAAAAAACTTGAAAATGAATTTGAACTTTAGTTTTTTGATTTTATTCATTTTATCTTTTACACATAAAAATGTACCTTTTGACTTTTCAAAAAGCAAACCAACTGGAATTATTAATAAATTAGAAGGTTTCGAAGAAATAGATACCTGCCGTATTGTTTTTGGATGGCGTGAATCTGAAGCATCTACACCCTTACTTGATTGGATGATTCAAGGTGGATATACCTGGGGCGTTGAATTACTTCACGATGTTTCTGCCTCAAGGATTTCTGAATTACAAGCTAAGGGGCTACATATTGTCTTGTATCAACTTTCACACCCACAAACCGTTAGCAGGTATTACATCCAAAAAAAAAGAGCTATACCAGATGTGCCTCTTACTGTTGACAAATATAAGAAGGCCACTGGCGGGAAATTTGTTTGGCAACATATCCTTGAGGATGAATCTTGTGGTGTAGGTCTCGCTCAGGATTTTCTTACTTTAAAACCTGTCACACATAGAGAAGCTTATGAATTGTGTGAAAAATATTTTCGTAAATCTATAAAAGCTACTGAAAATCCTGACAAAATTCCTCACTGGGCTGTGGCTGGCTTTGCAAATACCGCACACATTTTAGCCAAACAACCTGAAATTGATCTTTTGTCCATTGAGCGAGCGAATGACGACGTAGATGATCTTCAAACTGGTATTGCTTTTTTTAGGGGCGCATCACGACAGTATAAAAAAATGTGGGGAATTGACTTATCTCTTTGGTGGGGAGCCATAAATGGCTGCATACAGGATCTACCTAATCTTTATCATAAACGGCATTTATACGTTTCCTGGTTTTCTGGAGCAGAACATTTTCGGATTGAAGGAAGTGAACTTTTTTTTGACAAATCAACGAATAAGCCATCGGAATTTGTTGAATGTTTAGATAATTTTGGAAAATTTATCAAAGCACACGAAAGGGGAACTCCCATAGTACCGGTAGCTATTATTGTTCCTGAGGATCATGGCTGGATTACCCCACCTTACTGGCGAACCTCAAATACAGTTTGGAATTACGCAAAAATTCCCTATCGTCAAGGACAAAGAGCGTTAGATGGTTTCTTTTCATTGGCTTTTCCTGGAAGTGGTTTTTATATGGATCCTTTTCCTTTTGGCAAAAATAATTCAGAAAATCCACTCGGATCTTCCTTTGCCCTCTCCGGAATCTCCAAAGAATTTGCGCCTTCTCATAACGAGGTTTTCCAAGCTGAATATCCAGTTCCTTTCGGTCAATTTAAAAATAAGGACGAGGCATTAAAAAACTTAAATATAAATGATATTGAAACCTCTCTCTACCGTCCTATGGGGAATTCTCGTTGGGGAGATATTTTTGACGTTTTCACTGCTGGCGTCGATGAGAATATTTTATCCCAATATAAAGTTATTGTTTTGCTTGATCAGGTTAATCTTGACGAAAAAATGATAAAAAGTTTAAAACGAATAATGGAAAAGGGTTCAACAGTTATTTGTGCCGCTGGTGTTCTTACGCCACTTCATACAGATTTTACTGGTGCTGAAATGGAATCCACACTTCGTTTTGGTGAGGCCTGGCGTTTTTATGATGGAAAGATGGAAAATGAACCTTTTAGGTACTTTCGGTCAACTCTTAAAAAGGCAAAGGCCTTGGCAGTTGCATCAAATGGTTCTCCTTTGCTGATTGAAAAAATATATGGAAAAGGTAGATTAATTTCCTCTATGATTCCTTGGTTTGAAGGGGCTCCGCTCGATATAAGTAATGCTGCAGTGCATTTATTTGATAAGGTATTTTTTGATATACAGCCCGCAAAAATCAAAGGCCTACCCGTTGAATTTCTCAGTACAAAAAATGCTAATCACTTCAATGTAGTTGTCTCTAATAATAGTGATCAAGTTTGGAAAGGTAAAATTCTAACTTCTTCAGTATCTCCTGAGTTCAAAAAATGTCGAGAACTGATTAGTGATAAAAAATTAACGTTTTTAATTAAAAAGAATGGATCTTATGAAGTTGACATTAACATTCCTCCTTTTGAAATGAGCATAATCTCTTGGTCAAAATAGGCGTTTATTTAACCCATTCTCGACACGTGGAACTCTTTTTAACTTTAATTATATAGTTTTTATAATTTTCACTTTTCATACATCTTTAGCTCCTCTTTGGGTAGGCAGGGTTCTCCACAATGGGCACAAGTAGATAGTGATATAACAGACGTTATTTATTTCAATCTGGGATAGCCTGCTGTTTGGGTGGATGTAAGGTCATACCACTACGTTTTAGTGTAAATGTAGGGATGGTAAATAAAAGTAAAGGGTGACTTTTGTCACCCTTTACTTTTATTTTTTATTCTTCAGAATAGAATTTTTCTGGTATTTAATTGATTTTGTCCCAGTTTTTAAGCAATAGATAACCACTAATTACGGCCACAAAGCCACTAAGTAAAGCAGGTATCATATTACTGTAAAGGATAAATCCGATGGAAAACAAGGCAGCATAAACAAGAATACAACCGAGGAACATACCTAGAATTTGCTGAGGTAGTCTTCCTGGTATAATCTCCTGCGCATTGAGTTCACCCGAAGCAATACCTTTTTCAATAACAGGTTTCCATCCGCCAGGTGATGGTTGAATTAATCTGAAAAAACGAAGCATCGTTTCTTGTGATGACGGAGCGGTTAAAAAAGTAACCGTCACCCAGGCTACGGTAGTAATACCTACGCCGGCCAAAAGCTTGATGTGTTCAGGAAGAGGATTTTCCATTCCCAGTTCAAAATATAAGGCTAGCAAAAAGGAAACAACCATAGCGGTAATTTCGCTGTAAGCGTTAATTCTCCACCAAAACCAACGAAGGATAAATATTAAGCCAGTACCCGCACCAATTTGTAATAATATATTAAAAGCCTGAAGCGCATTTTCCAAAACCAATGCCAACAAAGCTGCCATAATCATCAAGACAACAGTGGAGATTCGTCCTACATTAACTAATTCATTTTGAGGCGCATTGGGTCTTAAAAATCGCTTGTAAAAATCATTCACTACATAGCTTGATCCCCAGTTTAAATGCGTGGAAATGGTGGACATAAAAGCTGAAAGTAAAGCGGCAATCAATAAACCTATGAGTCCGGCAGGTAGTAAATTAAGCATGGCCGAAAAAGCAAGGTCATTTTTAACCACTTTAGGATCAATATGTGGGAAAGCGGCTTGCAATGAGGCTATATCTGGAAAAACAATCAAACTTGCCAGTGCTATAAGAATCCATGGCCATGGACGTAGGGCATAATGAGCTATATTGAAAAATAGGGTAGCTGTTACCGCGTTTTTCTCATCTTTTGCCGATAACATCCTTTGTGCAATATAACCTCCGCCACCAGGTTCCGCACCAGGGTACCAAACACTCCACCATTGAACGGCTAAAGGCATAAGAAACAAGGGTATTAATTGCTTGGAATCGGAAAAGTCAGGTAAAAAATTTAATTTCCCAGTCACATTAGGGTGAGCGAGCATATTACTCAAGCCACCTACCTCAGGTAGATTTACGATATATACGGCAGCAACGACCATGCCCGCCATAGCAAGGATAAATTGAAAGAAATCGGTGAGTACCACGCCTTTTAAGCCGCCAATGGAAGTATAAATTACCGTAATAATAGAGGTGATTAGCAAGGTTTCAACCGGTTTTAAATCGAGCATGACGGCTCCAATTTTTATTGCTGCCAATGAAACCGTAGCCATTATCATGACATTAAAGAAAACACCCAGATAGATGGCTCGGAATCCACGTAAAAAAGCGGCAGGTTTTCCACTGTATCGAAGTTCGTAAAATTCTAAGTCTGTCAAAACGCCCGATCTTCTCCACAGTCGTGCGTACACGAACACAGTAAGCATACCCGTTAGTAGAAAGGCCCACCAGGACCAGTTACCCGCTACACCGTGTGTTCTTACCAAATCTGTAACCAGATTTGGGGTGTCTGCAGAAAAAGTGGTCGCCACCATAGAAACGCCAAGGAGCCACCAGGGCATGTCTCTTCCCGAAAGAAAGAATTCTGAATAACTCTTTCCCGCTCCTTTGGAGGCATACAATCCGATGAACAAAGTGACGGCAAAAAAGGCAATGATGATGCCCCAGTCCAACATAGATAAATTCATGAAAATGTTTTTTGTCAGTTAATTAATAGACCCGTATTTCATCTAAAAATAACCAAGCCTGGTTACCCGCGCCTGGTCTGTTGACAGGAATGGTTCCCATGGCAGGTGTCTTAATTTCGATAAACTGCGATGTAATTTTGCAGGGTATATCCACCGCAAGGGTCTTGGTGTCTTTGTTTTCAGTAATCTTGGTTTCGCAGGCCTTTGAGAAGGTAGTTCCGTCCTGAGAAGTATAAATAGTAGCTTCCGATGGTAAGTAAATCCACGATTCAGGATCGTTAAAGGCATGGAATTGAATGCCTTTAATCGATTGTTTTTCTGTCCAACTTAACTTCATGCTAAACGGTTCGCCTGGCGTAACGCCCTGCCATTCCCCATCGTTGAACTGAGTTTTACTCCCGGAGATCCCATTGATTAATCCTCTCTCTCCTGCTCCCTTGTATGTTTTTGAAGGGGTTGTTTTTGATAGTATCTTCGCTTGTAAGCCTTTATGAGGCAAAAAATCTATTGAAATGGGATGTCCTTTAGCTTGGTTCTGGACAAAAGACTGTGTTTTTACTACCGTCTTTTTAGTTAGCAGCAAAGGATTGGTATATACTGCGGAGGTGCTTTTTGGCTCCGTTCCATCAAGAGTATATCTTATTTCTCCCCAGGGAACAAATGGGGTTAATGCTACCTCTAAGCCTATTTCTTTTGTTGTTAAAGTCGGTTTGATTTCAAATAAGTGATTGGCGAACTCAATATTTTTAGTTTTCCAATAGTCAATATGTTTGTTAAGTCTTACAGCAAAAGGTAAGAATTCTTTTTTTGCAACAGGCGTCCAAAGTACTTCAGAAAGGGCAAGCATACGGGTATAAGCCATGTATCGGAGTTTTGGCAACGTTGAAATATACTCGGTCCAGATATTTCCTTGACCTCCTAAGATATGTTTATGCGTTTCTGCTGGTAATTCATCGGGAATGGGATCAAAAGAATATACTTTCTCCACAGTTAATTTACCTCCAATGGCTAAAGGTTCTCCCGGTGCATCAGTCTGATAATAGTCAAAATAGCAAAAGGTATTTGGACTCATGATAACGTCATGACCCAAATGGGCGGCTTCAATACCGCCTTTGATTCCCCGCCAGGACATAACCGTAGCGTCGGGAGCGAGACCACCTTCGAGTATTTCATCCCAGCCAATGAGTTTTTTACCTTTGGTTTTAAGAAAGGCTTCCATCCTTTTTATAAAATAACTCTGCAAGGCATCCTCGTCTTTTAGACCCTCCCGTTTCATAACAGACTGTGCTAAAGCACTTTCTTTCCATTGCTTTTTAGGGCATTCATCTCCGCCGATATGAATATACGGACTGGGAAACAAAGGGATTATTTCCGTGAGCACATCTTCTAAAAAAGTAAAGGTAGCCTCTGACGGACAGTAAACATCTTCTTTTACACCCCAATCTGTTGGTACTTCCAATGTTTTTCCCGTACAACCAAGTTCAGGATAAGCTGCAATGGCTGCCGTAGCATGACCAGGCATTTCAATCTCAGGAATAACCGTAATATTTCTTTCCGAAGCATAAGCAACGATCTCTCTAATGTCCGCTTTGGTGTAATATCCGCCGTGTTTTTCACCATCATAAACACGGGGTTTTTGATTGTGATGACCTATAACTGTTTCCGATCTCCAGGCAGATTTGGACATTAACTTCGGGTATTTTTCAATCTCTACCCGCCAACCCTGGTCTTCTGTCAAATGCCAGTGGAAGGTATTGAATTTATAGGTAGCCATCATATCTAATAATTCCTTAATATAAGATACTGGCTGAAAATATCGACCTGCATCCAACATAATACCTCTGTATCCAAATCGGGGTTGATCCGTTATGGTTTGGCAAGGTATGCTGATGCTTCCATTAGATAGAGGCTGGTGCTGAAGGAATTGAATAAGGCTCTGAATACCATAAAACAAACCCTTTTCGTCATTACCAGTTACATGAATCTTATTTGGACTGATTTTGAGTTCATAACCTTCCGAAAGACCTTGGTTTGACAAAGTAAAAATGATCTCATTTGCATTTCCATTCGCATTTAAAGCGGTTTGTCTTTGCTTTAAATAGGTTTGTAAATAGCTTGGAATGCGGGTGCTTTCGTCTGAACCTATTTTAGTGGTACCCGAAAAATAAAAAAAGCCAGGGGCGGAAACTATTTGGGACGGAAGGGGTATGATGACCTGACCCGATAATGAATAGAAGGGCATTATAGATACAATGACCGAAAGAATTATTTGTGTTAGTTTCTTTTTCATATAGGTTTCGCGGTACTTTAAACTTTTTAACGTACTAATATACGCAAAGAAAAAGAAAAGAGGAAATAATTTGAAGGTACAGAAATAATTGACCGCCTTTTTGTTTCGAACCTCTCTTTCATTCCGTTGGTCAAAGCCCTTTTGACTTCCTTTACCATCCCATAGGCTGCATTTTCCGAAATAAAAGACTTATCAACGGTTTTAACGTCGTTAAAAGTTAAATTTCCAGCGACGGAAAGCCTCCATTGCTTCATATTCAGCAAATCCAAGGGCATGATAGGTATCAGCGGTAGCCTTATTTCTTTCTTCTGCCCTTTGCCAGAATTCGCGTGGATCATTTCCCGCAAAAGGTGGGGTATCTTTTTGCGACTGGTGCATAAAAATGGCCTTTCTTTTACGGACCAGTTCCTGGGGACTTAAGGGAACTGCCATTTCAATTTCTTCTACGGGCCATTCATGCCAGGCACCCCTGTAAAGCCAAAGCCAGCAATCTGCAATCCAACTTTCATTTTTCAAGGATTCCATAGCTATTAATATAACATCCAGACATACCTTGTGGGTACCATGGGGATCGGCCAGGTCACCAGCAGCAAATATTTGATGTGGTTTGATTTCCTTTATAAAAGCAGCAGTTTGATTGACATCGGCAGCTGAAAGAGGGCTTTTTTTGGTAGCTCCGGTCTCATAAAAGGGTAAGTCCATAAAATGGATATGATCATCATTTAATCCGCAAAAACGAGCACCGGCACTGGCTTCACCCCTTCTGATTAATCCTTTTACCTTTCTGATACCCAGGTGATCTTGGTTTCCAGGCTTTTTAGCGGCCAAAATGGATTTCAACTGCTCATATTCCGCTATTTTGGCTTGAATTTCTGCATTTTGTTTCCCTTTTTCCAACATGTCGATGGAAAAAGATAAAAATCGGAAGGCATCATGGTCGTGAACGGCAATATTTCCCGAGGTTTGATAGGCTACATGAACTTCATGACCCTGATCGACCAAACGAAGAAAAGTTCCACCCATGGAGATGACATCGTCATCGGGATGAGGGCTGAATATGATGACCCTTTTCCTTTCAGGAACCGCACGTTCAGGTCTGGTACCATCGTCGGCATTAGGTTTTCCGCCTGGCCAGCCAGAAATGGTGTGCTGTAATCTATTGAAAACGACGATATTTATTTCATAAGCAGTGGCATATTCAACTAATAAATCACTTAACCCATGGAATTTATAATCCTCTGCCGTTAGTTTTAGTATAGGTTTTTTTGATTGTAAAGAAAGCCATACCACCGCTTTGCAAATGAGGTCTGGCGTCCAGTTACAAAGGGCTACTAACCAGGGCATTTTAAATCGGGTCAAGCTTTCAGCTGCCGGGAGATCTATAAAAAATTCCGTATTTTTATGACGTTGTAACAGGCTGGCGGGTAAATCGTTGGTGATAGAATCTTCCACTGCTTTTTGTACAATACTTGCTTTTCCTAAACCCCAGGCACAAAGCAAAATACTTTTTGCCTGCATTACGGTTTTCAAACCTAGGGTAATGGCTCGATAGGGAACATTTTCCTCTCCACCAAAATCATTTGATGCGTCAGTTCTCGTAGTGGCATCCAGACGAACCAGGCGGGTAGGGGAATTTTCGAATGATCCGGGTTCATTGAATCCAATATGCCCATTTCTTCCAATGCCTAACAGTTGAATATCGATGCCACCTAAGTCACTTATTTTATTATCATACGCTGTACAATAAGCTTCAACTTCTTCCAAAGGAAGAGTGCCATCAGGTATATGAATGTTTTCTTTTTGAATATCAATATGATCAAATAATTGATGCTTCATAAAGGCCACATAGCTTTGAGAAGCATCGGGCTGCATGGGGTAGTATTCGTCGAGATTGAAAGAAATGACATTTTTAAAACTCAGACCATCCTCCTTATGCATTCGCACCAATTCCTTATATATCTGAACGGGTGAATTACCTGTGGAAAGACCCAATAAAATATTTTCTCCCTTTGCTGCTTTTTCTTTTATGGCCTGGGCTATTATCCGCGCAATATGAATGGAACCCTGTTTGGCGTCAGGCCAAATAGTTGTTTTTATTTGTTCCACTTCCCTGAACTGATATTTGATGACACTCATTACTAAGGTAGATTAATGTTTTTAAAATATTTCATAAAGATAAATATTTTCACCTGAAATAATATCATTCAATATTACCCCTTTTTCCATGAAAAGGGTTTTAATTTACCTACATTTGAAAATTGGAAAATTTTGAGAATTATTTGTCATTAAAGATGATGAATGGAACGGCTACACAGGTTAAATAAACAGGATTCTGTTTTGCATTGCCATTAAAACATTCCCACGGAGCGCCAAAATCTCCCCCTTTCCTGAAATCACCCTCGCGTAAATCCTGGATATATTCGGAAGCTAATTTTTGCGCTGCAACCTGATCAACATTAGCAATGGCCTTGCAAACCCAGCCTACAGGGGTTCCCCAATAAGCACCATTCTGATAGGTATCTTTAGGTACGAGGCTTTTTTCCCAGGATGAATTTTCGTTAAAATCATCTGACTTCAGAATATGTCTAATATTACCATTTTGAGATAATTCTCCTGAAATATACCCTTGAAGGAGCTGTTTTGCTGCCTTTAAACGATTATTTCCAAGCAAAACATCAAAATGAATAGCCAAAGAAGTTGCCCAGACATCAACCTGTGCACTCGTTTCAGTACTGGCAAAAAGCATTCCATCTTTATTTTTGAAGGTTTTTATAATCGATTTTTTAATTTTTGTAGCTTCATTTTTATACATCAAAGCCTTTTTTTTATCTCCCATTTCCTGAAATAAAAGGGCTAACTGAAGGGAAGCCTGATATTTTAAAAGGGATGCAAAACATAATTTACCACTGATATATATGGCATCTCGGAACCCAAAATCTACTCCTCTGTTTTCGTTGGTCACCTCGATGAGTCCAGTAATGGAATCAGTGGGTGGCATTTGATAGGCTAATTCTAGTCGGTCTAGTAGTCTGACGCCATTTATATTTTCATTTAAAGAGTGAAATGCAGAAAAAGATTTAACGTAATGAAAAGCCATTTGTATAAAAAAGAACTGATCACAAAACGGGGGTTGCATCCCCCATTTTTTATCCCCTTGGTTTTCATAACTATAGGTACCTGGGAAATAAATCGGTTTTCCATCATCTATCCGAATATGGTCAGCGACGGCACCTTTTGGAATAAAAGAGCCCCATTTTGTAAATTTAAATTCGTCCGATTGTGTCTTTGCTGTTAATAGAAGCATGTGTTTTTGTTCCTCTTGTGTAACAAAACCGCTTTGTATGGACATTGCATAATCGCGAATCCAAAAGGCGGGATAAGAATTTCTGCCCCCAGGTCGAATCAATATACCCCCTGTTTGATTTGGGCCAAATGAATCAGAAATAGATTGATTTGGATAGATACGAGAAGAATCCATCACATCTTTAACCATTTGTTTAAGAAAGGCTAAATCCTCTGTTTGAAGTAAGTCTTTTTTCTGACCCTGAATAATCGTTTTTGTAAGGGTCAATATTAAAAATGGCAGAAGAATTTTTTTTAACTTCATCTCACTTTAAATATTTCTCAAAAAATGCATCCATTTTCTTTTGCATATATTGATTTGGTCGTTGTGCAATATCCATCGCATGGGGCCAAAGAGGGAGTTTGTAGTATTCTGCAGGAACACCGAGCCGGTCAAGCCGAGCTTTTAAAGTATCAGATTGACTTTGTGGTAAAAGGTTATCGGAAGTTCCCTGAAAAATGAGGGTAGGAGGCAGTCCTTTTCGAAGATATTTTGCTGGCGAGGCTTCCCAGTATAAATCAGGTCTTTCTTTGAAAGAATGACCGATAAAACCTGTAACAAGCTCTTGATTTTGAGCATAAGGTGTTGTCATATCAACTGGGCCGTAAATATCAACGACACATTTAATTTTATTTGGTGGACTATTAAGGTAAGTACTATCGAGTGGAATGGTAGGTTTTTTTAAATCGTATGTAGTCATTAAAACCAGGTGACCGCCTGCTGATCCGCCAATCATGGCAACGCGTTCTGGGTCATATCCGTATTTTTTGCTGTTATTAAATAGAAAATGCATAGCATCAGAAACATCCTGAACACAAGCCGGATAAATGCTGTCATTTTTCAAGGTATATGAAACGGTCCCTGTGATATACCCTTTTTTTGCAAAATCCACCAGATAAACCAGATAATCAGATCGTTTGCCACTTTTCCAACCGCCACCATGAACAAAAACTAAAAGAGGAGCTGGTTTTTTAAGATCTCGAGGTTTGTAGATATCCAGTTGGAGCGATCTACCATTCACCTTTTTGTATTCAATATTTTTAATTTCCTCTATAGAATTTGGAATTTCAGGTTCAAGATCCGCAAGTTTTTCAAGACCGACGCCAATAGCGAGGTAATCGAGTACTTCGAAATGATAGGCGATAGGCGCTTTTTCTGGAAACAAAAATCCTATAGTTCTGGGTAGCAGCATCATAAAAATAAAGGCTGCAATAATGTATAGAAATATTTTGAAAATTTTCATCATTTAAGTTTTAAAATACGCTAGGTATAAATTTATAAGGTAATATAGCATTAAAATGGCGAATAGAATACACCGGAGGGTTACCAGTTGCTATATAAATATTTGGGGTACAATGTTTATTCCATGGTTGAATAACCTCACTAATATATTTCTTTTGGAAAAAAATATAAAGGACCTATTAAACCATAAAAAACGCACATATTAAAGATTTTATTAGAATTATAAGGAAAATAAATTCTAAAAGAATTTTTAAAGAGGGAAGATTATCCTGTGTCATGATAAAAATGCTAATAGGGAATTAAACTGTAGGTATTTTTATGACTTCGCTCTAATTAATTAGAATTTATGAGGGTAATGATTATATTTGCGCCCGAACTGCTTCCTACAGTTTGGGGTCCCGTAGTTCAACGGATAGAATAGGTGTTTCCTAAACACTAGATATGGGTTCGATTCCCGTCGGGACCACTCGGTAAAAAATCAATGATTTATATACACTATTCACTTATTATTTAATATTATTTTCCGAACCCTGCAGAAAACCCTGCAGCACTCTTTTCAGGTTAATAGTTGGAATGTGTTTCGTTAAATCTCTTCATGATTTTCATGGTGGGGGATACCCCGATATTTTCTCGGAGGTAAATCTTGGTTGTTTTAACGTCACTGTGACCCAATACTTGTCTTATTTCGTCGTCACTAAAATCACTTTGTGAAAGATGTTGGGAAATGGTGTGTCGTGGTGAATGACCTGTAAGGATATTTTTTAGTTCCATACTTTTTGATACCCTTAGAAGGGCACTGTTATGACGACATCTGGCCCGATGAATCAAATACTCTTCATGTTCATTGAAATATCTTCTGTTTTCGAATGATTCCTTAAAATCTTCATATTGTAGGGTAGGAAAAATGAATTGTTCAGATAAGGAGGATAATTTCTTAAAAAACCTTGTTTGTGTTTCATCCTTGAAGATACAAAATTATGAGGTGGTTTGAAAGGAATTTTTCGTATTTTTAAGAAAAAAACCTAGTTTGGTTTTTTCACAGACTAACGGTTTGCGGCTTGGCTAAGGTGTTGATTTTCTGCACAAATGTTGATGCGGAGAACCAAACTTTGATTAACCACAAATGTGTCTGCGGAGCACTGAACCGCCACTTTTGCCAAACCCGTGTTGGGCTGGTTTCTTATTTCTATTACTCATTTGTTTCTTTACTTTTGTTACCACTTAAAATCCATGAAAAACCAATAATTATTGATAATAACTTACCCCACCATATCCTCAAATGTTCCGTAATAGACTGGTTTTTTAAATTTAAATACATTTCAATTATATAAAGCTAAAATTGATAACTATTTATGCGTTCGCGTAGCTGTAATAAACAAAAAAGCCTCTTCCGAAGAAGAGGCTCTGTGTTTTAAGGAACAAGCAGTTCTAATTATTCTGCAGTTAAAGCTCTTTTAGCTTGCTCCCAACTAATTAATTTTCCATCTGCAATTTGGTACCATTCTTCAAAAACTCCTGAGGTGCCAGTAATTCTAGCATTAACAAATTCTCCTCTATCTGCGTTGGTTGGTTTTATACAGAAAGCATAATTAATTGTCCATTCCCACTCTTGTTTTTTTGCAAGAGATTCTTGATAGTATTTTTCAATATAATCAGTAAAAGCTTGAGGACCTACAAAAACTTCTCCTTTTTCATTTACAAATTCAGCATCTTTACTTACAAGTGATTTGAAAGCATCATAATCTCTTTCTTTCCATGCTTTGTCTATTTTAAGAAATATATCTACACTTTCTTGGCTTCCCATTGTCACTTGTTCACCTTTCGTTTCGGCAAATCCATTAGAAACAGTTACACCCTCTTGTTTTTGGTTTGTACAAGCAATCAAAGATGCTGATACAATAAAAAGCAATAATAATTTTTTCATGTTTTAGAATATTTATTTCCCTATCATAAGGCTTTTAGGAATACGCCCCGTTTTTTAGAGTGGCTTCTGGGCTCCACTGATTATGTAAATTAATAAATTTTATAAAATAATTCAAATAAGTTGTGTAACAAATGCTATAATTAACAATTACTTAACATTGACAGATACAAAGGATAGATGGTTGCGGTTTAATCTATATAGAAAGAGAAAGGATTTAGCAATTGAAAATTTTCCTGAAGTAAAAAAATAGGAAAGGTATATACATTTTACCCTCGAACTTCCAATAAAATAAAAGTAACCTTCCATTCTATACCTGCAGCAACCATGCAGCAGATGAAATCTATTTATCATATATTAAATTAATTAATGTATAAAACATTTAATAATAGATTAATATATATTTTATATTCAAAAAAGAATTTTATCCCTAATTTAATGGAATGGGGTAGGGTGTATTTTATAAACAATTGATATACAGTTACTAACAACTATTTTTTGTTGAATTCATTAATAATTTGGTAGATAATTCATTGACCAAATATTTTAGGTGTTTCCTAAACACTAGATATTGGTTCGATTCCCGTCGGGACCACTCGGTAAAAAATCAATGATTTATATACACTATTCACTTATTATTTAATATTATTTTCCGAACCCTGCAGCAAACCATGCAGCACTCTTTTCAGGTTAATAGTTGGAATGTGTTTCGTTAAATCTCTTCATGATTTTCATGGTGGGGGTGGCCCGATGAATCAAATAGGCTTCATGTTCATTGAAATATCTCCTGTTATCGAAAGATTCCTTAAAATCTTCATATTGTAAGGTAGGAAAAATGAATTGTTCAGACAAGGAGGATAATTTCTTAAAAAACAACTTAATCAATTCAATTTCAATTGTTTTTTTGATTTCATTTAGTTGAAAATTAAACGCTTGATCTTCCACCTTTATACGATTCAATAATTCGATAAAACCTTTATAATTCAGTGACATAAAATCAAAATGATCTATTCTAAAAAACTGACTTAATGAGGTAACATCAAATGGAATATCACAGATTTTAATTTCTTCAATCACTTGTTCATATAGATTTGGATAGTAAGGAATTATAGTATTGAGTCTATTGATTTTGTATTGGGCAAATGCAGGCTGTAAAAATAAACCATCATGGCATTAGCTGAAGGCTGCCAATAAACAAAAAGAGTTATGACTGCAAAACTTTTACTAATTACTTTTACAAATATTTGGGAGTTAATCTTTTATTTGGATGAAGAGAAGGGTACATTGGGGGAATAATTCCGGAACACATTAATTTTGAATCAGGATTTTCAGGATTTCTAGGATTACAGTGGACGTCCTTGTTTTAGGTACAATGGTCATTCGTAGAGGATTTCTTGTCACCCTTCTTTTCGCCGATGGGTGACGCATCGGCGAGAGTATAGATAAATAAAGCAACTCATATTAATCTTCCGAATCAAGTTGGAGACGTTATTTATAATCCTCGAAATCCTGAAAATCCTGATTCAAACCAATGGCTGCTGCACCCGTAATTTACAGACAGAGAGATTGGGGAGGTGGTCTTTGGTTTTAGGGGATTTTTGATTCATTTTTAGTTTTAAAACCCAAAAAATAAATCATCATAGCATTAGAAGAAGAACTACCTTTTTACAAAAAAGGTTATGATTTGTTATATATATTTGAGTTCCCCGGATTCTAGCTTAAATGAAAATTAATTATTTGAAGAATTTCTTTGGTTTATTCAGAATATTCTACAACTGCCTTTATTAACATAATTGACCTAAAAAAGGTGTAAATTGCCATAAATTAAACGAAAATGGACCAATTACCTAATTTGCCGGTTGGACGTCAGTATTTTGCAAGCGTAAGAAAAGATAACGCCATTTACGTAGATAAAACGGAAATAATTTATAACTTATGTAGTCCTGCAGATAGCAATTATTTTTTATCCCGCCCACGTCGTTTTGGCAAATCCTTAACGCTGGATACTATTAATGAACTTTTTTCGGGCAATAAGCCCTTATTTAAAGGGTTATGGATTGAGGATAAATGGGATTGGACCGATACCTATCCTGTTATCCGAATGTCTTTTGATGCTATTGGACATGAAGGTAGATTGGCGGAAGCATTGGTAGAAGCAATCAAGGATATAGGAAAAAAATTCAAGATAAAACTGTATAAAAAATTACCTGGCACCATATTTAATGAATTGATTGAAGCTGTAGTGGAGAAAACGGGTAAGCAAGTCATTATTCTCATTGATGAATATGATCGCCCAATCGTTGATTATATTGATCCCTACGATTTTACTATGGCAAATAAACAAAGGGATATTTTGAAACAATTTTTCAGCATTTTGAAAAATGCATCGAATAATATCCGTTTTCTTTTGATTACTGGCGTTTCCAAGTTTTCAAAAGTATCTATTTTTTCAGAATTAAATCATTTGGATGATTTGACCCTTGCCCCAGGCTGCGCTACTTTATGCGGTTACACTCAAACTGAGTTAACATATTATTTTGCCCCTTACCTTAGTGTCATGCCTTCCGAGACCCTGGAAAAAATGAAATTGTGGTATAACGGGTATAGTTGGGACGCTAAAAACTTTGTTTATAATCCGTTTTCAGTCCTCAAATTCTTCAGGCATGGCAGGTACGCAAATTATTGGTTTGAAACAGGAACGCCTACCTTTCTAATTAAGCTCATGCGAAAGCGATTCACTTATAAATTGGAGGAAATAGAAGTGAGTAACCTCATTTTAGAATCTTTTCGACTTGAAAAATTTGAGGAATTGGATTTGTCTTCCTTGCTTTTGCAGACGGGTTATTTGACCATCAAAAAAATAACACCTGCAGAAAAATTCATACTTGATTATCCAAATAAGGAAGTTAGACAAGCCTTCGGACAATTTTTATTGAGCGAATACACCCACACGCCGGTAACTGTACCTTATGGACCTAATATTTTAGAAGCCTTAACCCAAAACAATCTCGAAAACGTCATAAAAATTATCAACGACCTAATTCAATCCGTCCCAGACCAGAACTATGTAAAAGATCAGGAAAAATTCTTTCATGCCATTATCCATTTGATCTTTACCATGGTAGGTTCAGATCCACGCACTGAAATGCACACACCCACAGGTCGCATGGATACGGTGATTATCACCAATGACCACATATTTCTATTTGAATTTAAAATAGAGGGAACAGCAGAAGAAGCCATTCAGTGCATAAGAGATAGGAACTATGCCGAAAGTTTGCGACTTCGCAATAAACCTATAATAGGCGTGGGGGTTGTTTTTTCATCATCAAAAAAGGGTATTTCAGCGTGGGAAAGGGCAGAATTATAGGGTGTTCATGGATAAATCCAGACTTTTTACAAAATATGATGGAAATTATTTTTGACAAAAGGTTATTCCAACATAGAATTCCTGGCCGACAATACTTGATATTTTGCGCGCGTAATGTCCATCGGAGATTGAGGAGGTGCTTGTTTTTGGGGAATATTTCCCTTAAATAATTTTGAATCAGGATTTATAGGATTACAGAGGGTTTGTACATCGTAATATCACGTTCGTAGGGGAGAATTGCATTCGCCCTCCCATGATACAGATAAATTTCAAATTTCTAAAACCTGCCTTTTAATATAAAATTATGGAACTATCAAAATATTTTTACTAGGTTTGTTCAAATTATGAAAATCATGAACAAATCTGTATTTCCTAGAAATGTAACCTATATATTCCATTTTGTTTTCTTTGTTTTATCATTTGTACCGAGTTTTGGACAATATTCAATATCCACAACAGGTGGTCACATCAAAACTACAGGAGGTTCCACCAGTTTTGCCGTTGGACAGGTGGCTTATGTTTTGAAAAAAGGAAATGGTCCATATTTGAATGAAGGAGTTCAACAGGTTTATACCAAAAAAACGACACCCATCGAAGAATTGGTTTACCTTAGAGAGGTACTTCTATATCTAAATCCGACGCAAGAAACTTTTACCTTAATAATGTCAACCAAAGAGGATGTTCTAGTTAGATATACTATCATGGATTATTTGGGAAAGGAAATCAGAAATGGGAATATACTATCAGAAAAATCTGAGATATTCGTCGTGGATTTACCGTCAGGAAATTATTTCATTTCCTTGAAATCAAAAAAAGAAAACAGAATTTTCAAAATTGTAAAGATTTAAACAGATGAAAAAGATTAACCTTTTAAGTTTAATAACCTTTTTATTTATTAATAATTTGGTATCTCAGATCATTTCGGTTAAAAAACCCCCTATCGATATCTATAAACTTCCCGCTTTTTATGGGTGTGGTTTTTCAACTGTTTCGGACATAAATAATAATTCCTACAAAACGGTACAAATAGGCAAGCAATGTTGGATGCAAAGCAATCTGAAAGTTAGCAAATACAGAAACGGGGCTGCTATTCCCACTGGTCTTATCGATGGCGCTTGGGCAAATACCACTAGCGGTGCCTATGCTATTATTGATAATGTCAATGCCAATGACGCCATTTATGGAAAGTTATACAATTGGTGGGCTGTAAAAGATGGCAGAGGCATTTGCCCTACTGGCTGGCATGTTCCAAGTGATGCCGAGTGGACCACTTTAACTACTTACCTTGGGGGAGAAGGAGTTGCAGGGGGTAAGATGAAATCCACTGGCATTGCTTATTGGAATAGTCCCAATGAAGGCGCAACGAATGTAAGTGGTTTTTCTGTTCTCCCAGGTGGTTGTCGCCTTTGGGATGGTAGTTTCCTCTATATTAGAAACGCCGCTTTCTTCTGGAGTGCTACCGAGCTCGCCAGCAACGCCGCCTATAGCCGCACCTTGGACGCCAACCTTGGCGGTGTGTTTAATGGTCACAGCAGCAGCAGCATCGGCGGCCTTAGATCAGTTGGTGGTTCCGTCCGCTGCCTCAGGGATTGACTATGTTATAAACTTTTTTCCTTTTGCAAATATTCCATTTATTTGGGAATATTTTTTTTAGCAACGCATGTGGCAAAACATCGATTTACTGCACTCTTACAACACACTAAACGTGTTTTTGAGATTAAAAAGTTATAAAAAGTCTTAGATAAAGTAGTAGGTGTTTCCTAAACACTAGATATGGGTTCGATTCCCGTCGGGACCACTTGGTTAAAAATCAATGATTTATATACAATCCACTTATTATTTATTATTTTTATATGTACCCTGCAGCAAACCCTGCAGCACTCTTTTCAGGTTAATTGTTTGTGAATCTCTCTGAAAAGCAGGCAGCATCACTTGGGCTATGGCAACACTACTTGCTAAAAAGAACAATCGTATTACAATATATTTTTTCATCATTTTTTAAATTTAATTTGGAGACCATACTTAGATTTACTGGGGAAAACAAATTTGAATGTTCAAAATAAATATCCAGCGAGCAAGTAATAAACGAACTAACTAATCTAACTATAACCCAAACCTATTCTTTTGAGCGTTATAATTTTGCAAAACTTCACTAGCGGTTAAAACTTTATTGTACATTCTTGTTAGGTGCCACCAACCATAGGTGTTTTGGGTAGCATCGAAACTACCTTTCGGAGCGTCTTGTTCTTGGTCCATAATATAACCAGTAACGGTTGTCATATCACCCCATGCAGCACTCCACGTGCTTGTTAGTGCGCCATTTTTATAAAAGTATTGATAGGTGCCATCAGATATTACGGCTAGATGTTGTGGAACATTAACAGTATATGTTGGTGCGGTACCAGAAACTAATGTTGCCCAATAAATACTAAAACTTGTTGCGTCTTTACCGATAATGAAAATATTTGCCCCAATAGAATTAACCATAGATTGTTGGTATCTAGTTGCACTAGTATCTTTCATGGTGCTCCACCAATCAATGCTAAAAATAAATCCATTTGTTAAGTTTTGTGGCGCACTTTCTGGCAGTTGAATGTAGTTTGCAGTTTGATTTGCACCAGTTTCAAGGTAACCATTAAATGTAGTTCCGAATCTAGGTGTCCCTCTAACAAAACCGTGTCTATTATTACCACTTAAATCGTACCAATTTGCACCTGTCCCACTATATGACCCTACATTGGATACATCTAAATTTAAAAGCAAGCCACTGGTAACGATATTGGGAATTGGTATTTTTTTAAACACCCCCTGATAGGAGGGTAGCATTATTTGGGCAGAAACCATACTGCTTATTGTAAAGAAAAAACTTATGAATATGTATATCTTCATTTTTAATATAATTTAGTAGCCAAAACTTCCTTTAAGCGAATTAAAGTTTTGCAATACCTCCGAAGCTGTTAACACCCGGTTGTAAGCTTGAAAATTAGCGATTTCACCTACCCACTTATTGGTATTTGTTCCACCTCCTCCGATAGATAAAGTAGTGGTAGCGGTATTTGACCTGTAGGTTGCTGAGGCTTTGAAAACCCCATCGATATATAATTTTGCATTGGAAGTTGCGTCATTTACAACAGTATAGTTATGCCAATTTGAAATATTTGCTGCTGGCGAGAAGGTGAAAGGGCTAGCGGTATTATCATAAATATTCCAATAAATAGTATTTAAATAAAACAACAAATCAGGTCCGACACCATAAGCACCAGTATTAAAAAGCATCGTAGAGGCTGAGAAATTAGATGATTTTGCCCACGCAGAG
Source organism: Haliscomenobacter hydrossis DSM 1100 (assembly GCA_945878825.1). Lineage (GTDB taxonomy): Bacteria > Bacteroidota > Bacteroidia > Chitinophagales > Saprospiraceae > BJGN01. Next base: position 20,339 of record CAMDWC010000001.1, on the reverse strand, counting down.
AAAGTCATGGAAGCAGATTTTGTGATGTCTGCACTGATACAATTTGTACCGCAAGTGAAGTAGGATACACCACTAACATATGAAAATACAGCTCCATTTAATAAAGCATTGTTATTATTGCCACTAATGTCATTCCAGGAAGTACCAGAGCCTGGGTAGCTTGAACTATTACTCGCATCTAAATTTAAAAGCAAGCCAGTGGTAACAATGGTAATGGGCATTTTTTTAAACACTCCCTGATAAGCGGGCAGCATTATTTGTGCAGAAACCATACTACATGACCAAAATAAACATGCTATCAAAATATATTTTTTCATCATTCATTAAATTTAAATTAGAGACCGAATTTAGATTTAGTTGCATTATAATTAGCCAGAATATCATCTGCTGTAAGTACCTGATTATATATTTGGGTAATGCCTATATTTCCTTTAAAAGGATCTCGAGTGCCCCCTGGATCTCGTAATCCGATACTAAAATTAGCATAGGTATAATTTATAGTTCTAGCTCCAAAGTCTGTACTAGAACCTGAAATTAATACACCGTTTTTATATAAATCAATGTACCTCCCGCCGCTTCTTATTACGGCGGTCAGGTAATTCCAAGTGTTTAGGGAAAGTATATTTGCACTGGAAACCTTTACCGGATTATCACTACCTATCGATAGGAAAAAAGAATTAGAAGTACCTCCAGCATTGGTGCAAAAAAACCATCCATTGCCACTACTATAATTATAGCTGTTTGCAACTAAACTTGTACGAGTGGAACCTAAAAGTGTGGCGTACATCCAAACCGAAACCGTAAAATTTTGCCCTGTATTTATAGCAGAAGACTTACCAGCATAATCATTTACTCCGTCCAAAAGGATGCTGTTTCGATTACTTGGATCATAACTTGCGCCATTTAATAAACTCACATTATTTGATGAATCACTTAAATCTCTCCAGGTAGTACCAGAGCCAGGATAACTAGCAGTATTTGAAGCATCCAGATTTAAAATTAAGCCGCTGGTAATAATACTATTTGCATTAGCTACAGGTTTACTAAACACTCCCTGATAAGCAGGAAGTATCACTTGGGCTATAGCAAAACTAAATGTCCAAAATAACAATCCTGCAAAAAAATATTTCATACTTATGGATTAAAAAATAATCTTCCAATCTGTTGTTAGATAATATATTTCCAAGATTATTTATGTTATTTCACCAAAACCTATGAAAGTAGAACTATTTAATGCGATTAAATTAGCATATTAATTTAGTATGCTATTTCATATATATTAAAGCTACAACTAATTTAGACTATCTCCTAATTTTTGAGATTTGCTATAAAATTTTTATCTTTTGGGAATAATTCTTTTCAGTTAAAATTTAATAATTTATATATACAAGTTTAGTTTTATATAAGATAATTTTATAAACCCTGCAGCACTTTTTTCAGGTTAGTTGTTGGAATTTACTTGGTTAAATCTCTTCATGATTTACGTTGTGGTTTCTGCCATTTCGAAGGTCTCAAAATAATATTAAACACCTGTTTTGGAAGTCGCTTACCTTCTAATATATTCACCAGCGGTCATTACAGGAATTTTAGCATTTTTAAAATCTTTCTTATTTCGGGTAATTATTATATCTGATTCGTTATCCATGGCTACAAAATATTGCAAGCCATCTTAGAAGTCATTAAAATTAGATGCCAATGCCAATTCGATGGCTTTGTCCTCTAAAGGCAGAACTTTAACAAGAACCTTAAATTTTGCTAAATATTTTTTAGCATCAATATCTTTGTGATGCTTTACGATAGAGTAATAGGCGTTTGCAAATGATAAAGATAAAATACAAAGTTGAATTTCTTTTTTATCGCTCAAAGTAAATAAAGCCTGAGCGTCTTTATAAAATAATTCAAGCTTAGCTAATAAATCGATGATTATATTTGTATCAACAAAAATATTTTCCATTATGAATATTTCTTGTCAATGTAATTTCTATACCCATCTCTTTCATCATAATCATTAGGAATAATTTCAGTCAAACTTTCTACCAACGCACTAACAGATGACTTTTCCTTTGACTTTTTTTTTAGCGAATTTAGATAGTTTTCTATCAATTTTGATAGACTTACACTATTACTTTTAGCGTAAATTTTTGCTTCGTTAATTATTTCTTTATCAAGATTCAAAGTGAGTTTCGCGTTCATCATTTCAAATTTACGTTGAAATATATTAAATTATCACTTAAGTTATTCTTTTTAGTAAGTTTTTTTGCGCTTATACAAAAATTGTATTTACACATAAATTAAATGGATGATTCGCCTTTCATAACTCAGTCACATTCAGTTAATAATCAGTTAACATTGAAGATGGAAAATAGCTAAAATTATAAACACTACCCACGAATAATTACCCGAAACAACATTTTCACAATAAAAATGGATACTCATAAAGGTGGTTTTTAACCTAATGTTAATCTTGAGAAAATAATCAGTTAATACTGCTGAATTAATTTCGCCATTAAATTAATAGAAACTATTTTTATGAGTAAGATTTATTTTGTGCTACTTATTTTTTTATCTACCATTAGTTTCGTTTCTGCCCAAAAAGGTATCATTCGTGGAACTCTTATTGATAAATTAAGTAAGGAAACCATCATTGGTGCTAATATCATGATTGATGGCTCCGAAATCGGCGCAGTAACAGATATCAACGGACAATTTGACATTAAGGAAGTTGATCCTGGCTTTTATTCACTGACCATAAGTTATGTTTCCTACAAAACCATCAAAATTACGGACCTCGAAGTTGTTGCCGATAAAACTACCTTAATTAACCTTGAACTCGAAGAAGATTTAGTGAACCTTGGAGAAGTAACCATCGTCGCTGCCAGGGAAACTAATTCAAATATAGCGATCATTCTGGATATTCGCAGATCATTTCAGGTGGTAAGCGGCCTGTCTGCCGAGCAAATTTCCCTTTCTCTAGACAGAGATGCTGGCCAGGTGGTTAAGCGTGTGCCAGGTGTTACCATTTCAGATAATAATTTCGTACAAATCAGAGGTTTGGCTCCCAGATACAATCCTGTTCAATTACACAATGCGTTTGCTCCTTCTGTAGAAGCGGATGTAAAGTCATTCAATTTTAACATTCTACCAAGTTCTCAATTAGACAGAATATTGGTCTATAAATCTCCTTCTCCAGATATTTCCGGAGAATTTGCCGGTGGCCTGGTGAAGATTTTCACAAAAAGCATTCCTGAGGAAAATTCAATCTCTCTTGATTATTCTACTCAATTCAGGCAAAATACTACTTTTAATACATTTATAAATCAAGAAAGATCTTCTTCTCATTGGACAGGGTTTAATAATGGGATGTTAGATTTACCCGCTAGTTTCCCCAAAACGCTTAGAGACAGTAGGTTAACAAGAAATGAGATTGTTCAAGCGGGTCGTTCGCTGGTCAATACCTGGGAGCCCGAAACCAGAGACGCTGGTCTGGATCAAAGAATTGGGGTTACCAGTGCTTTTCGTTTTAACTTAGGAGAGAAAATTAAGATTGGAAACATCACTTCATTCAACTACAGCAATTCTTTTTCCAACTTTGGTATTTCCCGTGCCGATTATAATGAACAAGACAGATTAACAGGTAACAGATCTATCATTTTCAATTATAAAGACCAGCAATATACTCAATCTATAAGAACGGGATTGGTGCACAATTGGGCATTTAAATTAGGAGACAACCATCAGCTGGAGTTTAAGAATCTGTTTAACCAAAATGCGATCTCTCAGTACGTTGGCAGGTATGGTACTAATCTTGAAGCGCAACAATTTGCAGACTTAGCCTTTGGTTCCTACGACCAAGTATATAGAGGTATTTACTCAGGCCAGATGTTGGGAAATCACACTTTCAAGGACGAAACTTTGAAGGTAGAATGGATGGTTGGTTACAATTCCTCCAACAGGGATCAACCAGATTATAAAAGGTACAGAAAGGACATTGACGTTTCTAATGGTCAAGCACAGTTGTATATCCCTCCGGGGCAGGCCGTTTCGGACTTTTTAGGAAGATTTTATTCAGAAATGACTGAAAATGCGGTAACTGGGTCTTTTGGAATAGCCAAAATATTAAAAATAAAGGGTATGCCTGATTTCGCTCCGGAGATAAAAGCAGGAGGATTTTATGAAAAAAAGGAAAGGGACTTTGCCGCAAGAAATATTGGCTACGTGCGTCCCGTTATCGGATTTAATAACGCGCTGGGACGACTTGATGTGTGGAATCTATTTGCCTCTAGTAACATTAACTTCGAATCAGGTATTAGAATAGATGAGCAGTCGAACCCCTCAGATAGCTATAATGCTTCTAACGAGTTACTTGCGTTTTACGGAATGGTTAACATTCCAGTGACTAAAAAAATAAGTGCAGTAGTTGGCGCTCGGTATGAAAACAACATACAAATACTGAACTCCGCAACATTCACTAATCAACTTATTAATGTCAATTATCCGGTTAGTAGAATTCTTCCTTCTGCCAATATCAGTTACAACGTTACCGAAAAATCATTATTCAGAATAGCTTATGGTGAAACTTTGAATCGTCCGGAATTTAGAGAGCTTGCTCCTTTTGGATTTTACGACTTTAATACCAACTTCACTAATAGAGGTAATCCATTCTTGGAGACGCCAACCATCCATAATGCAGACTTTAGGTTTGAAACCTATCCAAAGGCTTCTGAAACGGTCAGTTTCGCTTTATTTTACAAGTACTTTATTAATCCTATAGAGACGGTCTTTATTCCAGGAGCAGGATCTCAGGGTGCTAAAGCCTTTACTTTTGGGAATGCAGAATCGGCAACAACGTATGGAGTAGAGGTAGAAGTGAAAAAGTCTCTTAATGGATTGACAAATTCTTCTTTCCTGGATAAAATCAATCTCATATTTAACGTGGCGCTTATCAAATCAGAGGTTTCTTTGGGGGCTATTGCCATTGGTCAGTCCTCTAATAGACCTTTACAAGGTCAGGCTCCTTACATTGTAAACACAACGATTTCGTATAGGGACGATGCTAAAGGCTTACAGATTAATGCGCTGTATAATGTGGTGGGAAAGAATATCATTTTTGTTGGATTTGATTCCTATCCTGACATATACCAGATGCCAAGAGGTATTTTAGATTTTACCGTGGTGAAAAGAGTGTCTGATCGGTTCAAACTCAAGGTGGGTGTCTCGGATATTCTTAACCAAAAAAATATCTTTCTTCAGGACGCTAACCTAGATGGTAAGTTCGATATAAAAACAGATAATATCATTCAGGAATTTCAGCCTGGTGCTGTATTTAGCCTGGGTTTTAGTTATGATATTTTAAGAAAATAACCAATTTCAAATGCTTAATTTTATGAAAAACAATCAAAACAATCTATTATCCGGTAGTTGGCTAAGCCTTGCACTATTGGCGATTTTCTCCGTCGGAGTATTATCTTGTAAGAAAGAAGAAGTAGTATTACCTCCTGTAATATCTGTTTCAGTGAGTACGCTTAGTGGCGCTCCTGGTGCGCAACTTACTGCTACGGTAAGCGCGGAAGCAAAGGGTGGGCTATCTTTGATCAGAATTAGGAAAAATGGTTTAGTAGATGCCTCAACACCGGATGTGGTTTTTGATGGCATAGTAGTTTCAGGTAAGTATGAATTTAAATATACTATTCCTACCACTTCAAGAGAAGGTGATAACGTGGCATTCATATTTACTTCAGTCGATAAGGGAGGCCTTACCTCTTCTGATGCATCTGTAGTCATAACAACTTCAGCAATCCCTAACAAGCCTATTGTTGAGGTGTCAGGAGTAATTACTGCCAATACTACTTGGACGGCGGACAAAATTTATAGGTTGAAAGGTTTTGTAAGAGTAGGTAATGATCTTACGGCGACAGATGTTCCTGCAAAGAATTCTGGTCCTACATTGACTATTCAGCCAGGTACCGTCATCTATGGTGAAAAAGCATCCAAAGGAACTTTAATTATTCAGAGAGGTGCTAAGATTATTGCAGAAGGTACGGCTACTAGTCCCATCGTGTTCACTTCTGAGTCTGCGGTTGGTTCTAAAGAGCCAGGTGACTGGGGTGGTTTGGTAATCTGCGGAAGAGCTTCCAATAATCAACCAGGGGGTGTTTTTGAACTTGAAGGTGGTTATAAGGCATTCTCAGGTGGCGGAACTTCTCCTGATAATGCAGACAACTCGGGTTCTTTAAAATACGTGCGTATTGAATATGCAGGGGTACCAGTTAATCCTAATCAGGAAATTAATTCGCTTACCATGGGTGCAGTAGGTAGTGAAACAAAAATCGAATACGTGATGTGTACCTATGGACTAGACGATTCATTTGAGTGGTTTGGTGGTACAGTAAATGCTAAGTATCTTATTGCCTTTAAAGGTTTAGATGATGACTTTGATGTTGACTTTGGTTTCTCTGGACTAGTTCAATTTGGATTAGGCGTTCGTGGTGCAACGCTGGCAGATCAGTCTGGTTCGAATGGTTTTGAAGTAGATAACAATGGTCAAGGTTCAGATGCAGTTCCGTTTACATCAGGTACTTTCTCTAATATTACTATTATAGGTCCAAAAGCGACGAGAGAGACGCCTATTTCTTTACAGTTTCAATCTGCAGCACAACTTAGAAGAAATAATAAGTTGAAAATTCACAACTCTTTCTTCACTGGTTATCCAAATGGTATCTTCATCGATGGTGCTAATACTGCTGCAAATGCCGCAGCTAACGAATTGTTGTTAAGAAATAACGTGGTAGCAGGTGTGGACAACTGGGGTGGTAATGGATTTGGTTCGGCGGGAACTGTCTTTACTGTTGCTCCAGCCAGTGGTGCCAACCATCCGAATGCCCCAAGAGGTTTCCGTATAGGTGCTGGAACGGGTGCCTTTTCTAATGGTATTTACACGCTTACAGCGCTTATGGTTAATGGAAAAGAAGCGGAAAGCTGGTTCGTAGAAAATAATGCAATCCTTCCAAAATGGTCAGATGCTGGTATTGATGTGTCAATCTTCGGTACTATTAATCCTAAAACCACGCCAAATGTAGGTTCTTCTTTATTGACTGGTGCAGTGTTTACTGGTCTTCCTTCTTTCTTCACAGTAGTTCCTCATAAAGGTGCCTTTGGTACTACCAACTGGGCTCAAAGTTGGGCTGAATGGTCTCCTGAATTGAAAAACTACTCCAAAGGATAGTAATAAAATTTTTTATAGAATAGGTAACAAGGGGGTATTTTATCCCCTTGTTTATTTTAAACATAAGCCTTTTGGGATGAAAATTTTACTTACCTGCGTTCTTGGAATTATTTTATTTTGGGGCTGCAAGACAGAAGCAACTTCAACGCTCGATTTTGGCTATTACTTTTCGGCCGACGAACAAAAGGAGGTACTTGCGAAAATAACTTCCTACGTATATTTAGCGCCGCCAAATGTGGCCAAAGAGGATAGATTCTTAGCCAAACATCGCCCGTTTTATCTGAAGGAAAGTCTCAAATTTCAAGTGATACGATTCTTCAAAGACGAGAAGTCCCATTATTATTTTTACCTGCTCAGACCGGCCAGAAATATAAATGATTACAAAAGAGGGGTTGCTGGCATGTTTACCCTTGATGATAAAGGAGAGATTAACCTCTTTAGGGAATTTTTCGTTACTAAAATGATTCCTGAGACGGAGGTCGTAAATTTTGGGAAATTAATCTTTGACGATTTGATAAAAAATAAAGGGTCAATTCCAATGACGTCTCTTCGGGAGGATTTTATAGAATTTCCCGGAATTATGTCTCAGTATGATACAACCATGTATGAGTGGACTTACAAAGAGCCTCTTGACCTTAGACTTAATAATACAATCAAGTGATCTTTACAAATAAATAGCATTATCCGCGGAATCTATGTATTTTTACCTACATTCCGCGGATTAAAGCAATATTTTATGGTAGGTCGAGAAAAGGAAATTGAATTATTATCGAAAATTTATTCGTCAGATAAGCCTGAACTTCTTGCCGTATTTGGAAGAAGAAGGGTAGGAAAAACGTTTCTAATTCGTTCTTTTTTTAAAGGAAAAATAGATTTTGAATTGTCAGGATTGAAAAACATTTCAAAGGGGCAACAATTAAGAAATTTCTCTTTTAGTTTGAAAGATGCTCAAAATTTAGATGAGCTACCTAAACCTCCAAAGGATTGGCTGGATGCCTTTTATCAGTTAAAATTATTCTTCGAATCTTTAGAAAAACAAGATAGAAGAATGGTTTTGTTTTTGGACGAAGTACCCTGGCTGGCAAGTGGAAAATCAGATTTCATAGCTGGATTTAGTTATTTTTGGAATTCCTATGCCTCTAAATCAAATATTCTTATAATAATTTGTGGGTCTGCTACTGCCTGGATGATTCAAAAAATAATCAATGATAAAGGAGGTTTACATAATAGGGTAACTCAAAGGATTCATTTGCAACCTTTTACCCTGTCTGAAGTGGAAACCTTTTTTCTGTCAAAAGCTATTACTTTTGACAGGTATCAAATTTTGTTAATATATATGGCAATGGGTGGCATACCATTATATCTTGAACAAGTAGAGAGGGGTAAAAGTGCGGCTCAAAATATCGATAAAATTTGTTTTCAACCAGATGGATTATTAAGAAATGAGTTTGATAATCTTTATCGTTCGCTATTTGATAATCCAGATCGATATGAAAAACTAATTATTGCCCTTTCCACCTCCTGGAAAGGGCTGGGAAGGGGAGAAATTCTGCTAAAAACAAAATTGAACGATGGGGGAGGAATTACCCTTATGTTACAAGAATTGGAACAGTCAGGCTTTATTTCATCTTATATTCCTTTTGGAAAAAAGAAAAAAGATACGCTATACAGATTGACTGACTTCTATTCTCTTTTTTATTTACAATTCATAAAAGATTTATCAAATAATGCTGTTACTTCCTGGGTGACTTTAAGTCAAACTCAAAAATGGATTACCTGGAGTGGATATGCCTTTGAAAATATTTGTTTAAATCATATTGATAAAATTAAAATGTCGCTTGGTATCAGCGGTGTAATAACAAGCCAATATGGATTTATTGTAAAAGCAACAGATATAAGTGCCGGAACTCAAATTGACCTCATCATTGACAGACAAGATCAGGTTATTTCCCTTTGTGAAATGAAATTTTACAACGATTATTTTCAGTTGTCAAAAATGGACGGAGAAAATTTGCGTCGCAAAAAAAGCATTTTCGTACATACAACTAAAACCAAAAAACAGATATTTATTGTTCTGGTTACCACTTTCGGCCTGGTTCAAAACAAAGAATCACTGGGATTAATTGATAACGTGCTAGACATGAATGCGTTGTTTTAATTTTGTTTACCCAAATCTGGCAATATAAAGGCATCCAGTGCACTCTTTTCTTTCATCAGTTTTTCAATATCCTGTATTTTTCTTGGCGCTTTCACCGATAATAACTCATATCCTGTTTGAGTAATGAGAATATCATCTTCAATCCGGACGCCAATCCGCCACCATTTAGGGTCGCAAGGGCTATTGCCTGGAATGTAAATGCCCGGTTCAACCGTTATGACCATGTTTTCTGCCAGATTGGGACTTGCACTTCGGTCATGTACATCCAATCCGATATGATGAGAAACGCCATGTGGAAAATAAGGGTGTTTCTCACCTTCTTTAATGATGCCTAATTTTGCAAGCCCTTTGTCTATGATTTCCCGACTTACCCGAGTGGTTTCCCTGATGGCTGTTCCCGGCTTACATATTTTAAATGCCGCTTCCTGTGCTTGATAAACTAAATCATAAATGGCAGCCTGCTCCGTTGAAAAAGTTCCATCACCTGGAATGGTTCGGGTAATATCAGCTGTATAACCATGATATTCAGCACCTAAATCCATTAATACTAAATCTGTGCTAACGGTTTGCCTGTTATTTTCTATATAGTGCAAAACACAGGCATTATGTCCTGAACCAACAATAGAGGGATAACCTTCAAATTCAGATCCGTATTTTCGATAAACAAATTCATGAATTCCCTTTATCTCCATTTCAGACATCTTGGGATGCATGGCTTTCATGACCTCATTTTGTCCGATGCAAGACACATCAATGGCCTTTCTGAGTAACTTTATCTCTTCAGGCGTTTTAATCATCCGCAATTGACCCAAAAATTGATTGAGAATGGTAGCGTCCAGATTTTCAGGTAGTATCGGTATGCTTTTAACCACCTTAATTGCTTCCAATCCATTTCCAGCCTTGATAAAGGCCTGGAAAAAGGCGTCACTTCTAAGGCCAGGATTTCTCCCATACTTCGCAAATAAACCTTCTGCCAACAGAAGATAATTTTCTTCAGTAACTTCCCTAAGTTGCTTGTATAATGCTTCTTTAGCGGCATTGTAATTGGAAGGAATGCCCGCCTTAATTTTAAATGTTTCTATTAGGTCAAATAGATCTGATGCATCACTGGAATTGCGCACGTCATTTTTAAAATCAACAAAGAAGACTTTTGAAAATTGATTAAATGGAATTTCCTTGTTTTTAAATTCCTTATGGTCAAAGGCTTGTTCTATGCCTAAGGTAGTTTTCACCCCTTCAGCACCCAATCTTTTTCCATCCCATTGCTCTCTCTGGGGGTCCCTGCTTTGAGCATAAAACAGTTCATTAAAATCTTTGCCAAGCGAGTCTTTTTGATTTTCAGAGAATAAAACTAAAACAGCATTGGGCTCTGTATAGCCCGTCAGGTAATAAAAATCTGGATCCTGATGGTAGATATAATCCACATCATTGGCCCTATTTCTTATGGGTGAAGCAAAAAATACAGCAACACTTTTTGGCGGCATTAATTTCCGACAAGCCTCCCTTCTTGATTTATGAAAAGTTGGAGGTAATAAATCAGTTGGACCGTCTTGAGCTAAAATCAAAAAAGGGCAAAATAACAGGATTAGAATAAAGCGATGCATGTTGTGTTTTTTCTGTGTGGAGCTAATGTGTACCAATATAATCATTTATTGAATAAGATGAGTTATATTTAAATATTGATTTTATTACGTCAATCTATTCAAATGCAATTAAGAGAACAAAGAAGACAATGGCTGAAAATGTGCGGTGTTCTTCCCTTCGCGGGGTTAATAGCTCCCTCTTTTTCTTTAGTTAAAGGCGAATCCACGGGGGGACAATTATTGAAAACCAGTTTGAATGCTTATTCATTTAATGAACCGCTCATGAATAAAACCATGAGTTTAGAGGATCTCCTGGTCTTTGCCTCACTGCATCATTTTGATGGCATTGATTTAACAGGCTATTATTTTCCGGGTTATCCAGCGGTACCTTCTGATGAATTTATATATTATATTAAAAGAAAAGCTCATTTATTAGGTTTGTCTGTAAGTGGAATGGGCGTAAGAAATGATTTTACGCAGCCCAATAGAGATCTTAGACGATTAGAGGTTGAAAGGGTCAAAAACTGGATTGTCGTTGCCGCAAAAATGGGTGCTCCCGTTTTACGTGTTTTTTCTGGGGTAATTATTCCTAAAGATTATTTCTGGATGGATATCGCTACCTGGATGGCTGAAGATTTAAAAGAATGTGCCGACTTTGGTCAAAAATATGGCATTATTATTGGCATGCAAAATCATAATGATTTTATTAAAACGGCAGAGGAAGTTCACAAAATATTTGACATGGTCCAACATGAATGGTTTGGATTAATACTTGATATCGGAAGTTATAGAACAGGCGATCCTTATGAGCAAATTAAATCAACCATTCCGTTGGCTATAAATTGGCAAATAAAAGAGAATATATTTGAAAATGGGATAGAAAAAAAGGTAGATCTTGCCAAATTATTTAAGCTCATAAAATATTCATCGTACAAAGGGTTCATTCCCATTGAAACATTGGGTAAAGGTGATCCGAATATCAAAGTGGCTGCCTTTAAAAAGGAGGTAGATTTTGCCCTTTCAAGCATTTAACTGGTTGCAGGTAATGTCCAACCTTTTTGCTTATAAACTTCTTTGCCATTGACAAGTACACTGGTAACCCAAATAGCCAGGCCTACAATTAAGGTGGCAACTATAATATCCCCAAAAGATCTTCTTCTATCTTTAGCGTCAGAAAATTGTGCCAGAATAACGGCAAAGGCTAAAATTACATAAACGAGTTTGAAAATTCCAATGACCAATCCTAAAGTAAGATTTTTGTTATGAAAAATGCCGTTGTTGAAATTAAGGTATAGTAGATATAGTGATAATAGTCCTAATGTTGGAGCTATAACATAATAAATAACTGCCTTTACCATTTCTGATTCAATTTTTTCTTCCTGTAATAAAACATAAATCATTAGTGGAGTTATCAATGCCCCAACAGAGATAAATAAATCTTTTGTATCGTAATAAATGACCACCTTTTTTGCAGCTCCTGCATAAAAAATACCTATAAACAAGATGAAAACGGCAAGACCTAAAAGTCCGTTAATATTTGAATTAGTATTTTCCATAAAGCATTGGTTGATTTTTATTTATTTAACAAAAATAGATTTTAATAAGTATATTTGATACATATCCTAAAAATTATTGAAAATGAGAACCATCTGCTTACTTTTTCTAACCTTTTACTCCTATTTGGCCATTGGTCAGGAAACGGTTAAACCAGCCCCTAATCTAACCTTGAAAGTAGATGTCAAGACCATACAAAAACCAGTAGAAAAGGTGTTTGTTACTTATTATAATTATGCGACAAGCCAGCGATTTACAGATAGTGCCTTGGTTTCAGAGGGAAAAGTTGCTCAATTTGAAATGAAATTAGATGAGCCTGTTCTTTCCCAATTGCGCGTGGTTTATGCAAAAAGTTCGGATACCGCAAAGGTGCAAATGATTAATTATGCCCGGGATATATTCAGCGTATATCTGGAGGAAGGCAAAATATCGGTTACTGCTATTGATTCTATTGGAAATAGTACAGTGACTGGTTCTGGGACGCACGGGGAGTACATGGCCTTAAGAGCTAAAGTTTCAACGTATGATCCAGGTTTCAAAGCGCTAAATGAAGCTTATATGGTGGCCAGAAAGGCAAAAGATACACCAACTATGGATAAATTAGAACTTTCAATGGATTCTTTGGATAATATCGTAAAGGAAAGTATTTATCTGCCATTTCTGACTTCACCAATGAATAAATCGGCTGTTACCATTTATGCCCTAAATCAATATGCAGGTTATGCCATTGAGGCTTCAAAAACAGAGCCATTATTCAATCAATTACCTGAGAATATCAAAAATCTGCCGTCTGCAAAGTTGATGAAAGACAGAATTGAAAAAGCAAAGAAAACAGATGTTGGTCAGTATGCTATTCCGTTTACTCAGAAGGACACGGCAGGTATTGATGTAAGTCTGGCTTCATTTAAAGGAAAATACGTGCTAATTGATTTTTGGGCGAGCTGGTGTGGACCTTGTCGCCAGGAAAATCCTAATGTAGTTAAGGCTTTTCAAAAATATGAGGAAAAAGGATTTACTGTTCTGGGTATTTCCTTAGACCAGCCAACGGCTAAAGAAAAATGGTTGAAAGCTATCTATGACGATAATCTAACATGGACTCACCTTTCTGATTTGAATTATTGGAACAATGAAGTAGCTAAAGCCTACGGCATTCAAGCAATTCCTCAAAATTATTTATTGGATAGAGAAGGTAAAATTATTGGCAAAAATTTGAGAGGGGATAAATTGCAATCAACTTTGGAGGATGTATTTACTTCAAAATAACTATTCTTTATTTGATTTTGAATGAATAAAATCCTTTTATTAACCTTTTTTTTAATGGGATTTGTATCCTTACATAGTCAAAATATACTTGATGCAGGAAAAAACAAACTCTCTAATATAGGTTAGATAACAATAGTGTAAATAACTACCCCCAAAATGATACAACAGCATTTATTAACATGTTGCTAATTTGACGCCATTGTTTGGAAATGCCAAAGGAAGAACTTCACTTAAATTAAAGGAAGTTCACAAACTATATAAATTATCTCAATGGGATGATGTTTAGACTGCAAGAACAGTTTCAGCTAGACCTCAATGAAAACATCATTATCGAAGGAACTCCGAATGACCTAACCTACATGATTACCCTTTTGTGGTGCATGCAGAATGGAAGTATAGGATTTGAAAACGAGGAGGATGGAAATTGCAAGTTTATTTATCGAGGGAATATCTATAATGAATATTTCGAAAAAATGGCTTTAATTATGAATTGGCTGATGAGGACGATGATGAGGAGGTAATTGAGAATACTGTAGATTTATGATGCAAATATCTGATTATGTCTATCTAAATAATGAATATTATATGGACTCAACTCGCGGATTTGCTCGTTACCTGTAACTCCAATTTTCTGATAGGCTGAATGTTCTATTTTATCAGATAAAATTATTTTTCCTTTTTGATTGAAAGTGATCAGATATTTATCAAATAGGGCTTCATATGTTTGAGAAAAAAGAATTCCATTTTGAACGTCCAACCTTTTAGCGTCATTTGATTGTTCCCATGTTACAATATGCGAAGCAATTAATATATCAAGTTTATTAAAATTGGTTACCGAACATTGATATTCCCAACGATATAAAATACTTTTTCTGTAAGCTCCCTGGCCTACTCTTGTAGTGACCATACCTAAACGTTCTGTGATCGTGGGCGGATTATACCCATAAATAACCATTGGATCTTCCAGACCAGAACCTAATAAAAATTGATTTGGGTAAATAGGTATGGAAACACCAATACGATTTAGAAAAAAACAAATTCCTTCCCTAATAATACCATTTCGATCTGGATTTTTAAAATAATCAGCATCATTAAATTCCATTTCAGATACAAATTTCACAAAACTATTCCATTCACTTTCAAACTAGAAAACTTGCTTTCCTCTTTCTTTATGTTCCTTTAATACCAAATTACCTTTGACAAATTGCATATCCCCTTCTTGGCCTTCAACCTTATAACTAAATACATTTTTTGGATAAAATCCTTTGATTTACGCCAATTAACATATTAATTATCTGTAAATAAAATTTTTATGAAAACATACTCGCTTTACAAACTAGTTTTTGTCGGCACATTTTTGGCACTCATGTTTTCGGTATTTGCCCAAAATCTTCCTGTCGAATCTTTTGAAAAGAAATTATTAATAACATCTAATGCTTTTTTACTAGATGTAAGGACAGCCGTTGAATTTGGCGGAGGCCATTTGCCTAAGGCGACTAATATTGATTTCAAGTAACCGAGCATCAGGGCGGCTATTTAAACTGGACGACTAAATTGAAGCCTTTGGAAGGAGTTCCTTCCGTTAGCCATAATCAAGACTGGGACCTTAGCGCTTTTGAAAAATTAATTCAAGGAGAAAATGCTGTGGTGGTGGATTTTTATGCTAAATGGTGCGCCCCTTGTCTAAAAATGATGCAAACGGTCGATAAACTTTCTAATGATTATAAAGGCAAAGTAACCGTATTGAAAGTGGAGGCCGATGGCAATCAGGTGGTATTGCAAAAATATGAGATAGACGAAATCTCGAGTTTTTTTGGTATTCCAGAAAGGGAAATTGTTACAAAAAACATCGGGATTTCGAGAAGAAGCACAATTGAAAGAACTATTTGATCAATTTATTGGAGCCTGCCCAAAAAATTAGATTTGATTAAACAAAATGCAATATGCTTTATTTAACTATTATTTAATATTAGAGTATTTGAAAAAAGTACTACTTTTAACGAAATTAAAGTACAAAATTGCATAATTCTAATTAATCTATTTAAATGCAACTTTTTTGTGATTTTATTTATCTGATAATCAGATTTTTATCAACTCCGAAACTTTAGTAAATTATGACAAAACTATTCA
The DNA here is from genome assembly GCA_945878825.1 of Haliscomenobacter hydrossis DSM 1100. Classification (GTDB taxonomy): domain Bacteria; phylum Bacteroidota; class Bacteroidia; order Chitinophagales; family Saprospiraceae; genus BJGN01. The sequence goes on along the minus strand of CAMDWC010000001.1, from coordinate 4,429 downwards.
CTAGGCCAACTTCACACTACATTTTAATTATTATTTTTGCAGTAATTCTATTTTCAGGCTTATATTACTCAGTTAAAATAACCTATTTGATAAAAGGGATGTCAACATTAGTCTCAACTAATATGGCTAAAACAATGGACCCTAAGGTTCCGGACCCTGGTAAAACAAAATCAGAAACATCAAAAATACCTTTTAATTCAAAAAAAGTATATATAGGCACCTACCTAGAAAGGGTGGAGAACTTAGATATAAAGGAATCATCCTGGACCTATGAGTTTTATTTGTGGTTTAAATGGAAGTCAAATGAAGTGGACTTTTTAGGAGATAAAGTTAATAAAATATTGCCTTTTACGATTGTAAATGGTGATATTTTAAAATGTGACCTTGTTGAACGGTATTCTGATAAAAAAACTAACATTGAGTATGTTCAATATTTTGTAAAAGCAAAAAATACTCAATTTTTTGATGTTTCACTTTATCCGATCGATAAACATGATTTAATCATTCCCATAGAACACAAGTGGTTAGATAGAACAAAAGTATATTTTGAACCAGATACAATTGATTCTAAAGTAAGCTCTAGAGTTATGGTTAATGGCTATGAAAGTAGCAATGACGTTAAACTCATAGAAAAATCACATGCGTACAAATCCGCTCGAGGGAACCCTAAATTTACATCAGGATATAAAATTGAATTTTCGCAATTTAGGATGGCTTTCAGGATTTATAAAGGGGGGCTTTCAGTCATTTTGAAACTATTTTTAATTTTATATGTTGCCGTTTTTGTAACATTCATAGCACCATTTTCAAGTGACTCTAGTAGGTATACGGTGGGAGCGCTTTTTACCACAGCAGGCGCAAATTATATATTGGCATCAAAACTTCCAGCGACCAATATTTATTCATTAGCAGAATTAATTAATGCCTTTTGTGTTGTCGTAATTATTATCATGATGGCTTTATTAGCCATTTTGCCAGCAATTATTTTTAAAGATGGGCAAATAGATACTTTTGAAAAAAGGATGAATATGGTAATTAATGTGACCATGTTTGCATTTTTTATTATTATTAATTCCATCCTTATTTATGTTTCTATCAACTTTTCGTAAATAAAGTAGACATGAAGTTTAGATTGACTACCATTATTATATTATCAAGTACAAGCTTACTTTCTCAAGCAATCGGGTCTTGGAATGTTTTAGATGTAAGAAAAAATACGGATAAAGTAATTAGCTGTCAATTGGAGGTTCAGTTAAGGTCTCTGAAATTTTATCATAATTTTCACTATAATGAAATAAACTTTACTGCAAATTATAAGTATAATGACAATTTAGTTTTATCTGTTTTGATGGGGAAGCATAATACATTTTCGGATGGAGGAGACTTTATGAAACCTATTGTAACAGACGAATTTAGGCAATCCTTACAGGCTTTAACCGTTCAAAGATTTGGTTTTATATCCCTTGATAATAGGTACAGAATTGAACAACGCTATTTTATTGATAGAAACACTTTGGCCTATAGACTGAGGTATCGATTTGGATTACAAGCTAGTGTTAGTAAGTCAATTAAAGCTCAATTTTCAAATGAGATTTTCTTGGCTATTGGAGGAAGTAATTCAACTTTTGAGAAAAATAGAATTTTGATAGGTTTGAAAAATACAGTGAATAAAAGATATGAAATTCAATTAAATTTCTTGAATCAAATTGATAATAGAAAGAACGATGAGAGTGGAAGAAATTTTATTCAATTAGTGAATATAATTAATATTTAAAGACTTAATTAATTCAATGTAATTAGGGGTATATTTTAATGAATAATCTATTCAATGATGACACGTAATGGTATTGATTCACCAAAGGTTGTATTAGGAGGAACAAAAGAAGATGTCTGCTGTTTCATTGTCGCTCTAATTGAATACCAGCTTTTGTACAATATAAATGTTGAATACTAATTAGGAGACACTTCAGGATATGACATTGATATGAGTTCGGATGCGTATGATGATCAGTTAGGGTAACATCTTGCCGAATTTTCAGGAAGATAGTGATTTTGCTAGTAAATTCTCTAGCAAAACGCTAAAATATAAAATCTTAAACCCACGTTTATGGCATTTTAAGTTATGGCTGTTATATTAGCCAAAACATAAAAACATGGAAAATTACATCGCATGCGTTCGAAAGAGTACAGGTCGTCAACTACTTGGATTAGAAGAACAACAATCAAGAATCAATCAATTTATACAATCATCCGGAGACAACTTAATTGAAGTAGTAGTTAAGCAAGAGAGTGGTAAAAATAATAATCGAACGAAATTAGAATACACCACAAATTTGTGTATTAAACGTGGATTCACTCTATTATTTACAAAACTTGATAGATTTACACGAGAAGTTGAATTTCTATTTACATTGAGAAATAAAGGGGTTAAACTGAATATTCCGGTCAAATTGGGTTCTTCGTCAATTTTGGTGAAATTTCATATTTGATTTCTAATTAGAAAAATATAAATGACCGACTACAGGGACTCATATTAACAGAAAACTTCATTGAAAAGGGTGTGATTGACAAGAATGTGGGCTTAATATAAATGTAATCACCAAAAGTGACGAAGAACCTGCCATTGTGCCACCCAATCCGGTGATATAGTGCCACTAATATTTGCTATTAAGTTGAAAATGGGTTTGTGTCGATTGTGGATTCGTTCCATTCGCCATTGTGCCAATAGCATTGGAACTGACTAGCATTGAAAAACTATTCCGGTCGCCATTGTGCCGGTTATTCATGATTTAGTTATCCTCGTCAAAAAAACTTTGACGTTGGCAGGATTAAGAATTAACATCATGGAACTAAGACAAATAATCAGGCTTAAAAAGGATGGTAACAGTAACAGGAAAGTTGCTGATATGCTCAAGATTACACAGTAACACAGTGAACGCATACGTTCGCATTTTTGAGGCACATAATTTTGATTACAGCGATTTAAATGAGCTTGATGATGCAGCGCTAATGGCTTTATTTCCTTATAATATATTCTGAGATACAAAGAGTGAGGAGATTTTGTGTTGCCAAAAAATAATGATGAATTGAGGCTTTGGACTCAATTATTATTAACCCAGCAACTGGGTAAATTTATCGTTGAGCAAAGAGGAAGAGTTGAAATGAGATTTACAAAAAGTGGTTATCGAAATAGATTTCGATATCGCTTAGGATTAAATTATCCTTTTGGAAAAAATACAAAAGGATTTAAGCCCTTTCAGTTTTCTGTAAGTAATGAGATTTTCTTTACCGACAATGAACCTTATTTCGAAAGAAATAGATTTTTTCTCTCCGCTAATTACAGGCTTTCCGCAATATTTTCCACACAGCTAGGCTACATGAGGCAATTTGACTATAAAATAAATGATGAAATTGGACGAGCATTTTTTCTCGTTGGGGCCTATTTTGACATTGATTTTAGAAAATAATGTTGCTATAATGTTAATCCTCCATCAACATTCAGGCAGGTGCCGGTAATAAAGCTTGTTTTTTCTGAGGCTAAAAACAAGTAAGCATTGGCTATGTCAATGGGTTGACCTATGCGGCGAACTGGGGTTCTTTTTAATAATTCATCCATAAAGTCGGTACCTAAAACTGCGGTCATTTCCGTTTCTATAAACCCTGGAGCTACAGCATTTACCGTAATTCCTTTACTTCCTAATTCCCTTGCCCACACTTTTGTCAGTCCAATAACTCCAGCTTTCGCAGCAACATAATTGGATTGACCAAAGGATCCATTGTGTGCAACAACAGAGGCTGCATTAATGATTCTGCCAGATTGTTGAGCAACCATATAGGGGGAAATGGATTTGGTGCAATGAAAAACACCGCTCAGATTTACATCAATCACTTGTTGCCATTGCGTAAAGGTCATGTTTTTCAGTGCAGCATCTCTGGTGATTCCAGCATTGTTGATTAGAATATCAATTTTCTTTACCTTTTCTATAACGTTCTTTGTCGCATTTTCAACCTCCTCGGCAAATGCTGTATTCACTTTGTAAAAAAAGGAAGTAAATCCCTGTGCATTCCAGGTATCTACTTCCTTTTCACCGTTGATATCATCTATATCCCAAATAATTACAGTTGCTCCATTTTTCAGAAACAAATCGGCTGTCTCTCTGCCAATGCCATTTGCGCCGCCAGTGATGACTGCTATTTTGTTCTGTAGTTCCATAAATTAATATCCCCAGGTTTTCATCATATCATAGTTTTCTTTCATACATGCTATAGGATCTACATTTTGATAGGCCTCCTGTTCAATGATTAACTCAGGTTTATTTTTCATGGTATCAAGAACCTTTAGAATATCTTTGATTCCTGCGATACCTTTACCAATGACGGTACTTTCGTATTTTTTAGGATTATCGCTAATCAGAATTTCATCCTTAAC